>NZ_JAXRUU010000030.1:0-38025 GCF_034497445.1 Halorubrum sp. AD140 | reverse complement strand
TCTAACTGGAGGAACCCGCCGGGGAGCTCGCCGTTCGCGTCGCCGAGCATGCTGATGACGATCTTCCCGCCGGGGACGCAGTGGACCGTGTGCGGCGCGGACAGGTCGTGTTCGAACACCTCCTCCGGTTCGATGACCGTCACTATCTCGAGATCGCGGGGGTCCTCGGCGTCGATGACGTGAATGCGTGAGGACCGTTGGCCCGGAACGACCAGATACTGTCGAGCGAGGCCCTCGGCGTGACACGAAGACGAACAGGCGTTCCAGCCGAAGTGGTGGAGCTCGTCCCCTTTGTTGGGCATCTCGACCGCGTCGATCAGTTCGCTGTAGGTGTCCGACGCGGGGTCGAGGTCGACGACGCCGATCAGGTCCGGGCCGTCGTTCTCCATCCCCACTCGCGGCGCCATCACGTACGCCGTTTCTTCGCGGCCGCTCTCGGTCCGCATCGCCGCCGGCGTCGGATACCCTGGCCCTTCGACTTCGTCGTGCTCGTGACCGCGCTGTTCAGCGTCGTGGCCGGGGCTGTCAGTACTCATCCCAAACCATCAGTTGATATTCAGTACTATTAATTATGTAGTATTATTCATGCTTTCGGAATTTTCAATTACCGAAGGCGACGGCAGACTTCACTGAGGGCGGTGGTGTCTGGACAGTAACCACCCGCCATGAGTTTGCAAACGGGAGTGGTCGCCGGCGCTACCAGGTGAGCCCCTCGTACGTCAGGCCGTCGCGCCGCTCGATTACCCGGCGGCCGTCGATCACGACCGGTTCGGCCATGGCGTCGAAGGCGTCGCCGAGCGCCGCGAACTCGTCCCAGTCCGTGACGACGAGCGCCGCGCGTGCGTCGTCGAGGGCGGCGGCCGCGGAGTCCGCGTACGCGACGTCGGGGAAGCGCTCGCGCATGGTGTCGGTCGCCACCGGGTCGTACCCCACGACCTCGGCGCCGCGTGCCTGCAACCCCTCGATAATCGGGATGGCACGGGAGTTCCGGATGTCGTCGGTGCCGGGCTTGAACGCGAGCCCGAGCACGGCGACGCGCTCGCCGGCGACGTCGACGTGGGAATCGAGGAGCTCGAGCATGCGCTCCGGCTGGCTGTCGTTCACCGCGACCGCGGCCTCGAGCATCGGGGGCTCGTAGCCGGCCTCGCGGGCCGCTGAGCGGATGGCGTCGACGTCTTTGGGGAAGCAACTCCCGCCCCATCCCACCCCCGAACGGAGGAACTGCGCCCCGATACGGTCGTCGAGCCCGACCGCGTCCATCACCTCGTAGGCGTCGATGCCGAACCGCTTGCAGACGTTCCCGAGGTCGTTCGCCAGCGAGATCTTCGCGGCGAGGAACGCGTTGTTCGCGTACTTGATCATCACGGCGGTCTCGGGGTCGGTCCGAACGACCGGGACGTCGGCGTCGGTCGCGACGAGCAGCGGCTCGTAGAGCGCCTCCAGCCGGTCGACGGCCCAGTCGGAGTCGGTGCCGAAGACGAGCTTGTCCGGGTGGCGGAAGTCGTCGACTGCGGTGCCCTCCCGGAGGAACTCCGGATTGGTCGCGAGCTCGACGCGGTCGGCCGCGTCGCCGGCGCCCGCGAGGAGCGCCTCCCGGATCTCGCCGACGCCCGGCGGCGTGATCGTGCTCTTCACGACGACGAGGTGACGGTCGGCGGCGGTCGGTTCCGCCGTCTCGGTCGCCGTCGAGATCGCCTCGCCGGTCATCTCGGCGGCCGCGGAGAGCGGCCCGAGGTCGATGCTCCCGTCCGCTCGCGAGGGGGTGCCGATCGCGAGGAACGTCACGTCCGCGTCCGGGACGCCGTCGTACTCGGTCGTCGCGCGGAGCCGGTCGCCGGCGTGCTCGGCCAACAGGTCGTCGAGACCGGGCTCGTGGATCGCCGCGCGGCCGTCGTTTATCGCCGCGACAACGTCCGGGTCGATGTCGACGGCGGTGACGTCGTGGCCCGCGTCCGCGAGGCAGGCCGCGAGGGTGGTTCCGACGTACCCGCTGCCGACGACGGTGACTCGCATACCGGAGGATCACCCCCCGACCCAAAGAGCGTTGCGCGTCTGTCAGGAGTTGGGCGACCGCCACCGCGGTCGTCGCGGTCGTCGCGGCCGTCGCGACCGCCGCGACCCCCCGATCGACGACCCGCCGCGTCCCGCGGCCGGTCCCGGACGATACTTACCGGCGCGGACCCGAGAGCCGCGCATGTCAACGCGGCCGCCACGGGGACCGAACCGCGAGCGCGACGACGGCTCGGCGGACGCCGCAGAGCGTCCCGCTGCGCGCACCGCACGCGCCGGGGCGCTCCTCGTCCTCGCGCTCCTCGCGGTCCCGATGGCCGTCATCTCCGCGGGCGGCGACCTCACCGTCGTGAGCCTCTGGGGATTCCTCGACGCAGGTCCGGAGTCGGGCGGCGCCCTCGGCGGCTACCCGGTGTGGCGGGACTTCCTCGACCAGCCGCGGCCGTACGGCGCGCTTCCGCCGTCGATCCGGGCGTGGCCGCTCGCCATCGGCTTCCACCTGCTGGCGGCGGGCAGCGCCGCGATCGGCGCCGCGCTCGGCCGTGAGGACCGCCGCGTCACCGGCGGGCTGCTCGTGCTCGCGGCGGCCGCGAGCCTGTGGGTGTCCGTCGGGCTCGCGGCGCGGTTCGGGGTCGGCACTACGGTGAGCTGGCTCACGGTGGTTCCGATCGGCGCGGTGGTCACGCTCGCGGTCGCCGCCCTCGCGTACGGGCGCGACCTCCGGCGCGTGGTCGCGCGCTGAGCGCCGGGATCGAACGCCACGGGGGACCGTCATGCGGCGTTGGGAACGCCACGCGGCGGCGGAAACGACCGCGGCGGCCGCGTTTATGTAGCGGGGGGTGAAACCACGCTCCATGACCGACCTCGCCGGAGTGGTCGCGGTCAGTAGCGTCGCGGGGCTGGCGACCGGGCTGGGCGCGCTCCCCGTGTTCGTCGGCGCGCGCGTTTCACACCGCGTCTACGACGCCGCGCTGGGGCTCGCCGCGGGGCTGATGGTCGCCGCCAGCGTGTTCGGACTGATCCTGCCCGGCATGGAGGAGGGGACGCTCGCGGCGGTGATGGCGGGCGTGCTCGTCGGGGGCGGCGCGCTGCTCGCCGGGAACTACGCGATACCCCACCTCCAGGCGCAGTACCGCGAGTGGGTCCCTGAGGGGGGCGCGACGAGCGACGACGCCGCGTCGATGCCGGTGTCCGACCGGGACGGGTCGTCGGGAGACGGCTTCGACGACGCCGTTTCCACCGACGACACCGACACCGCTGACGCGGCTGAGGAGGCGGCCGCCGCCCGCGAGGTGACCCTCCGGAAGGCGCTGTTGATCGGCGGCGCGATCACGCTCCACAACGCCCCGGAGGGGCTGGCGATCGGCGTCGCCTTCGCGTCCGGGTTGGAGGAGGTCGCGCTGCTGCTCGCGGTGGTGATCGGCCTCCAGAACGTGCCGGACGGCTTCGCGTTCGCGGTGCCGATGGCGGACACCGGGATGTCGAACCTGCGGGTGCTCTGGTACACCACGCTCTCCGGGCTCGTCCCGCAGGTCGTCGCCTCGGTCTTCGGCTTCCTGCTCGTGTCGGTCGCCACCGGGCTGTTCCCGATCGCGTCCGGATTCGCCGCGGGCGCGATGCTCGCGGTTGTCTTCCGGGAGCTGATCCCCTCCTCGCACGGCCACGGCCACGCCGACGCCGCGACCGGGGCGTTCCTCGTCGGGTTCGTCCTGCTGGTCGTGGTCGACGCGGTCGTCGTCCTGTGACCACGGTCTCACTGCGACGAGCGTCCAACTTCCGGAGACGTCCCCGCGACCACGGGATTGCCGGTTGCCGATCGCCGATCTTCTGTCGTCCAATAGTGAAGGTGCTTCACACCGAAAAGATGTGCCAATATATAATTACAATTAGTATTACTTGATACCAAACTATTTCATATAATTGATGACGAACGTGCCGCCTAGATTTACGAATCAACTGGACTCAGCGCATGTCTGTTTCGACGTTAATATCACTTTCAGCCGTTCTCTCGGTAGAAACTGACGAACAATGAGTGTATTCAGGGAAATTATTAAAAAAAATAAGTTAACAATTGTTGTTTATACTAGGTACAAATGAATAAACAGGTATAAAATCGAGGTGTTAGGGATAATATTGGAAATTAGCCGAATGACATTGATCGTGTCTCGGAACGATATATAGATTGAAACGCATATATTTTATCTGGTAAATAGTTAAAAATGAAAAATTTTTTAAACCAATTTTCAGTCGTGAATCACTTCCATTCGAGTTCACTGCGGTTCGGGCGGTGATGCCGTGAAGCGGTCGCGGTCAACGCTATCGCGAAGATGGAAGGTTTCGACCGCCTAAACGATACCTTCGCCGGTTCGGTTGTCACGCGAGTGGTTGACGACGACCATTACAATCATAGGCGTGTAATGACTACGTGCGAGTCATGTCGGGAGACCCGAAATCGCGTCGGTGTCGGGTGAAAAGTGATGTCGACGAATCTTTCAGTAGATCGTCGGTGGCCCGACCGCTCAACCGTGCTGCTCCCGCTGCTGAGCGGCCCGCAACCGCGACCACCATCGTTCGGATTAGCCGAACGAACGCCGACGCGGTCCACGATCGCGACAGGTGTCAGTCATCCATTAATTCAGTGGTGAACTCGTCGGACATATTGATCGTCACCTCGATCAAATTCGCCGTTCTGGTCACGATCGACGTGCTCTCCTCGTGGAATCGATCGCCGTTGAGAATGCTCGTCGGGCCCGAGATGCTCACGGCGCCGAGCACGTCGCCGTACGGATCGGAGATGGGTGCGCCCACCGCCCGAAACCCTAGGACCTCCTCTTCGTCGTTGTACGCGTAGCCCCGCTCGCGAATCGTCTCCAACTGGTCGAACAGCGACTCCCTGTCAGTGATCGTTTCGGGAGTCCGTTCCGGGAGACCGTGCGCGTCGACGATCGACTCGGCGGTCGAGCGCGAGAGTGAGGCGAGGATCGCCTTGCCGGTGGCGGTGATGTGTAGCGGTTCCGGGCGCTGGACCTTACGGCTCTGGTAGTCGTACCAGCCGACGTCTCCGCCTTTCGCCTGATAGAGATTGACGCTCTTGCCGTTCTCTTCGACGGTGAGATGAGCGTACAGTCCGGTATCGGCCGCGAGTTCGTCGATCTCCTCGCGAGCGATCCGAAACAGACGACTCTGATTCCGGACCGACTCTCCGAGCAGCGACAGCGCGTAGGCGAGTCTGTATTTGTTCCCGGCACGGACGACGTACCCGGCCTGTTCGAGCGTCTTAAGGTAAGCGTGGACGGTGCTTTTCGAAAGATCGAGTCGCGACGCGAGCTCGGTGACGCCGAGGCGCTCTTCTCGGACCAGTTCGTCGATCACATCCAGCGACCGCGAGACGCTCGTCCGCGTCCCGGACCCGTCTTGTGTTGCTGTGTTAACCATACGCTCGCAACATATACTGGCTACTTATGTGTTCTCATATACCGAATTATATGTCTTCTAGTACCTAATAGCGGCTATATATTAGAATAATAGTGGATATTTGTACAATAATATCCCGAATACGTCTGTCGAACTCTAATATCGATCTAGTCGGTGCCTGTCGCGTTCCGGTTGGCCGAACACCGCGCTGCGCCGATCTGTATCGACAGTCGGGACACGATAAATTGAACGTTCATACATAATAATGGCCGATAGTGTTATTAGTGATGTCTGTATTGAGGACTTCTGGTGACAGTTACACTAAATAAACATCGCCTCGTGGACACGATGGAAACGCAGGCGAGGATCGGCGGAACTGACGACGGCGGACTCCACCGCTTGGCGCTCTCGGACGAAGACAAAGCCGCCCGTGACTGGTTCGTCGACCAGTTAGCGGCGCTCGGGTTATCCGTTCGAATCGACGCGTTCGGGAACATCTTCGGTCGTCGCCCCGGAACGGACCCCGAGGCCGCGCCCGTACTGATCGGCTCACACCTCGACTCACAGCCGAACGGCGGCATCTACGACGGCCAGTTGGGTGTCGTCGCCGCGCTCGAACTGCTTCGCACGCTTGAAGACGACGACGTCGAGACCCGACGACCGATCGAGATCGTCAACTGGACCAACGAGGAGGGCACCCGTTTCCAGCCAGGCCTCCAGGGGAGCGGCGTCTGGTCCGGAGTGTTCGACATCGAGACCGAGTACCAGCGAACCGATCGTGACGGCGTACGCCTCGTCGACGAGCTCGAACGGATCGGCTACCGCGGTGACACACCGGCCGAGCCGAGGGAAGTGTACGAGGCGTACTTCGAGCTTCACATCGAACAGGGGCCGTATCTCGACGCGAACGACGCCAACGTCGGCGTCGTCACCGGCGTCGTCGGGCTCTCGTGGGGAGAAGTGACGTTCACGGGCGAAGCGAATCACGCGGGGAGTACCCCGATGCACATGCGGTACGACGCCGGGGTAGCCGCCGCGGACCTCCTCACGTCGATCCGACGGATCCCGGGACGTCTCGGCGACCGCACGGTCGGAACCGTGGGATCGATCGGCGTTGAGCCGGACTCGATCAACATCATTCCCGAGACCGCCACCGTCACGTGGGACATTCGCGATCCCTCCGACGACGTGCTCGACGAAGCCGTCGACCAGGTGCGGGCGGAGGCCGAATCCGCGGCGAGCCGCGAAGGGATCGACTGCGCCGTCGAGGAGACGGCCCGGACCGCGGGCGTCGAGTTCGACGACGGCTGTGTCGAGACGGTCCAGCACGTCGCCGACGAGTTCGGCTACGAGAGCATGCGGCTCATCAGCGGCGGAAACCACGACGCCTCGCACGTGGACCTCGTCTGTGACACGGCCATGGTGTTCGCGGTCAGCGAAGGCGGAAAAAGCCACACGGCCGAGGAGTACACGAGCTGGGACGACTGTTTCACGGCGGCCAACACCGTCGCGAACGCGGCGTTTCTGACCGCGACGGACCGCCGATAGGGAGGTCTCGGAACCGCGCCCGGCGCCGTAGTGCGCTTCCGTGAGAGCCTGGAAAAATGTGTCGGGAGTTCATGTCAGCCTGGCGCTCGCCGGCCCTGCGTCACGCAGATCCGAGCGTGTCGGCGATCCCGTGACTCCAGCGGATCACGTCCTCATCGGCGCGGTACCGCCCCGCGAACTGTACCCCGAGCGGGAGTCCCTCGTCGGTCTCACCAGCGGGAACGGTCACCGTCGGGAGGCCGGCGTGCGTCCACGGTAGGTTCATTACCGGGTCACCGGTACTGTCGATGCCCTCCGGCGCCGGCCCCGGAGCCGCCGGCGCGATCCACAGGTCGAGCTCGTGTCGGTCCAGCAGGTCGGTCAGGCTCGCCCGGACCTCGCCGCGGCTCCGCCGACCCACCGCGACCGTCTCCATCGTCGCGTCGAGGCCCTCCGCGATCAGGTCGTGCGTCTCGTCGGCGTACTTCGATTCGTGGTCGCGAAACCGGTCCTCGTGGGCGACCGCCGCGTCCGCGGCGACGAGCCGGCGGTGCCGCTCGTTGATCGCCCCGATATCGGACAGCGCGTCAACGCGGTTCACGTCGTATCCGGCGGCGGTCAGGCGGCTCACGTGGTCTTCGAAGGCGTCGAGTGCGACGTCGGAGGCCTGTTCGAGGTACGTGCCGTCCGGGACGCCGATAGCGGGCGTCTCCGCCGGCGCGGGCAGCGTCCGCCACGAGTCACAGAGCAGCGGCGCACACAGCGACAGCCCGGCCGTGTCCTGCGTGAAGAGCCCGACGTGGTCGACCGACTCCGAGAGGGGGATGACGCCGTCCGTCGGGATCCGCCCGAAACTCGGTTTGTACCCGACGATTCCACAGAACGCTGCGGGGCGGATCACCGACCCGATCGTCTGGGTTCCGAACGCGACCGGACAGAGCCCCGCGGCGACGGCCGCCGCCGACCCGCTGCTCGATCCGCCGGGCGTTCGCGACGTGTCGTGCGGATTCCGGGTCGGCCCCGGAGACATGTGCGCGAACTCGGTGGTCACCGTCTTTCCCAACACGAGCGCTCCGGCCTCTCGAAGGGCCGTGACCGACGCCGCCTCGTCGCCGGCGAGCGCCTCCGGCGAGAAGTCCGATCCCGCTCGCGTCGACAGCCCGTCGACGTGAAAGATATCTTTCACCCCCACCGGAACCCCGTACAGCGGCGGACGTTCGGCCGGGTCCGGATACCGCTCGGCGAGCGCAGTCGCCTCCGATCGGAGACGGTCCCACCGCGCCGGTTCCTCGACGAGCGACTCGATCTCGGGCTCGACGGTCGCTGTGCGGTCCTCGAGCTCGTCGAGATACGTCTCCAGGTCGATGCGTCCGCTTCGCAGATCGTCGGCGACAACCGCAAGGGGCTCTTGGTGCAACACGACACTATCTGTCACGTTTCGTGGTTTATATCGAACGTCGTCGCGATATTTTGCCGCATTATGTGTATCGTGATCTCGCCAGTTTGTGGTGTTCGCTTCGGGTCGACGGATCGTCGATGGGGACCGATACGGACCCGACGACAGACGGGCGAAAGATCCCGGTACGTCCCTCTCGAATGTGTCGTCCGGCGGATCCCCACTCCGTACGTGACAGTATCCGTGGGTAGGGGTCTCTTTGGGTGTCTGCTGGAATATTTTAGGTTGTTTAATCAAAACGCTTTTATCCGGCGGATTCGCGCGGATTGTTGATGGATATCGCCAAAAGAGTGGCAGACAACAGGGTGTCACGCGTAATATCTGATCAAGATCAATTAAACTCACTCAAGAAGCACTACTTCGTCAGAAACCTCTGGGGAGGGCTCCGCGGGATGATACGCGATCGAATGACCGCGTTCTACTTCGGTGTCCTCCTCACGGTGTTGTTGATGGGCGTGTTCGGGCCCATGATCGCTCCCTACGGTATCGAGCAGATACACTACGACCAGTCGGGACAAATGCTGCGTGCGGAGGGACCGTCGCTCGCGCATCCGCTCGGTACGACGTTTAACGGCTACGACGTCCTCAGCCGGCTGCTCGTCGGTGCTCGTCCGACCGTCCTCACCGGAATCATCGGTGGCAGCATGATCCTGTCGATCGGAACGGCGATCGGCGTGACCGCGGGCTACGTTGGCGGACGGACCGAGACCGCGCTGATGCGGTTCACTGACTTCGTGTACGGCGTCCCGCTGATCCCGTTCGGCATCGTCCTCATCACGTTCCTCGGGGTCGGCTTTATTCCCTCGATCATGGTGATCGGGTTGATCCTCTGGCGCGGGGCGGCCCGCGTCATCCGAGCCCAGACACTGACCGTCAAGCAGTACCCGTTCGTTCAGGTCGCGAAGGCCAGCGGCGCCAGCACCCCACACATCATCTTCAAACACATCCTTCCGAACGTGGCACCGATGGCGGTGTTTTTCCTCTCTCTGGGTGTCGGGTACGCGATCATGCTTCAAGCGAGCCTGACGTTTCTCGGCGTCGCTGACCCCTTCATCCCCTCCTGGGGTGTGATGATTCGGAACGCGTTCAACTCCGGCTACATGGCGACCGCTTGGTGGTGGTCGGCTCCGCCGGGACTGCTGATCGCGATCACGGTGCTCTCGACGTTCATGTTCGGACGCGGGATCGAACAGGATGACGGGGAGTCACAAAACAACGCAATCGCAGCCTAACATGAGCGATCCACTACTCGAAGTCGACGGACTCACGGTACAGTACGAGACGAACGAGGGCATGTTGACGGCCACGTCGAACGCGTCGTTTACCATCGAGGACGGTGAGTTTTTCGGGCTCGCCGGCGAGTCGGGTTCCGGCAAGAGCACCCTCGCGAAGGCGATCGTCGGCGGGCTCGACGACAACGGGCAGATCACGTCAGGGGAGATACGATACCGCGGCGAGGAGATTCAGAACCTCTCGGACAGCGAGCTCAGCGAACGGATCCGCTGGAAGGACATTTCGTGGATCCCACAGGGCGCGATGAGCAGCCTCGATCCGCTTCAGCGGGTCAGCGAACAGGCGCTCGAGATCGGGCACGTTCACACGGACCTCACGGACGAGGAGCTCCGAGAGAAGCTCAAAGAGACCTTCGACATCGTCGGCCTCCAAGAGAGCCGGATAGACGACTACCCGCACCAGTTCTCCGGCGGGATGCAACAGCGGGCGATCATCGCGCTCGCGTTGTTCCTCGATCCCGAACTCGTCATCGCGGACGAGCCCACGACGGCCCTCGACGTGATCATGCAGGACCAGATCTTCAAACACCTCGATCGCTTGAAAGAGGAGTTGGACGTGAGCCTGCTTCTGATCACGCACGACATCAGCGTGATATTCGAGTCGTGCGACAGCGTCGCGATCATGCACGCGAGCCAGATCGCCGAACGTGGGGCGACGGAAGCGGTCCACGCGAATCCGCGTCACCCGTACGCCTTCATGTTCAAAGAGGCGTTCCCCGACATCCGGGAACCGAAACGCGACCTGGAGGTGATCGAGGGTCACCCCCCGGAGCTGATGGGTGAGGTCGACTTCTGTAGCTTCGCGGATCGCTGCCCGTGGGCCGCTCCGGAGTGCCGCGAGGGCGCTCCCCCGAGCGAGCCGGTCGACGGTGACGCGAGCCACGTCGCCGCGTGCGTTCGAAGCGACGAGGCGTACGAGCTGTACCGCTCGGAGGCCTCCTCTAGGACGGAGGGCGGGGGCGGACAGGCGATCTCGCAGATGGGGGAGGTGGACTGACCGTGAGCGCGAACCAGCCTGTCCTCGAGATCCGCGACCTCAAAAAGTACTTCGAGGGGAACTCCAACATCCTCGACGTGGTCATGCGTCGGGAGCCGTCACAGATACAGGCGGTCGACGGCGTCACGATGACGCTCGAAGAGAACGAATCGGTCGCCGTGATCGGTGAGAGCGGCTGCGGAAAGTCGACGCTGTTGCGCACCCTCATCGGCCTCCACGACCCGTCCGCGGGAGAGATCGTCTACAGGGGGACGCCGGTTTCCGAGTTCACCGACGCCGATTGGAAACAGTACCGCCGGAACGTACAGGTGATCTTTCAGGACCCATTTAATTGCCTCAACCCGAAGATGACGGTCCGAGAATCGCTGGCCGAGCCGCTGAACATCCACGGTATCGGCGACAAGGAAAAGCGGGTGAGAGACGTGCTTGAGCAGGTCGAACTCCAGCCAGCGGAGAAGTATCTCGACAGGAAGCCGATGAACCTGAGCGGCGGGGAGAAACAACGCGTCGCCATCGGTCGCGCGCTGGTTCTCGATCCGGACGTCATTTTGGCCGACGAACCGGTCTCGATGCTCGACGTCTCCACGCAGGCCGCCGTGTTGACGAAGATGAAGGACCTGATCAACGACTTCGACGTGTCGATGATCTATATCTCTCACGACTTATCCACGGTCTCGTACATCGCCGAGACGGTCAAAGTGATGTACCTCGGTCGGTTCGTCGAATCGGCACGGACGAAAGAGATCCTCGAGGACCCGAAACATCCGTACACGGAGGCGCTCGTTTCGGCGATTCCAATCCCCGATCCGACGCACGACCGAGACCGAACCGAGATGTCCGGCGCGCCGCGCGAGCCGATCGACATCGGCGAGGGCTGCCGGTTCCGTGATAGGTGCCCGTCGGTGATCCCGCCGGACGACGTCGACATCGAACAGGGGGCCTACCGGGAGATCATGGCGTTTCGAGAGCTCTTGGAGCGCGACGACGCCGGGATCGATCGGATTCAGAACATCGTCGAGGAGCACGATCGCACGTCCCTCGTCGACGCGATCCAGCGCGAGTACTTCGATCACACGCTCACCGGGAAAAACGAGTCGACGGTTCGCGCGGCGCTCACGTTGGTAGCGGATGGCGAGCCCGAACTGGCCATGGAAAACCTGCGCGATCGATTCGGGAGCGTCTGTGAGACCACGCCGCCGGCGGTCGAACCCGAACCCGGATGGCGCGTCGCGTGTCATCATCACGTGGACGGTACAGACGGTGTGACCGTGAGTGAGGACGGGAGCGGCATCGAACGCGGAGGCGAGGACAGCTCGGCTGGAACGACCGCACGGGTGGAGTGACAATGAGACCGACACAGAGCGAGTCGATGGGAGCAGGGGGCAGAGAACGGTCACTCGTAGCGACCGAGATCGACACCGGACGCGGCGGATCCGGAGGTGACCGCTGATGTCGTCCCTGCGACGGTACGTCGCCGTCCGTTCGGTTCAGACGCTGTTCATGCTGGTGCTCGTCATGACGGCGCTCTTCGTGCTGTTCAGGTCGATGCCGGGTGATTTCACCTCACAGATGGCGACCTCGGGGGCGAACGAGGAGACGCTTCAGGCGATCCGCGATCAGTGGCACCTCGACGAGCCGATATACGTCCAGTACTACCACTACTTGGCGAACCTCGCGCAGGGGAACCTCGGGGAGTCACCCGTGTACCGGGTCGACGTCTGGGAGTTCACCAAGATCCGGATCTTCAACACGTTTATCCTCGTCGCGCCGGCGATGACGTTCACGTATCTGCTCGGGGCGCTGATCGGGACGATAGCGGGCAGCGACCGCGGGAGCGCGTTCGAACGGTTCGGGACGATCCCGGTCATCGGCGTCGGGTCGTCGCCGGCGTTCTTCACCGCGATCATCCTCGTCGTCGTGTTCGCGGTCTGGTTGGACCTGTTCCCGACCTCGGGCATGCTCTCGTCCGGATCCACGGAGGGGCTCGCCTGGTGGGAGCCGTACCTGACGCGTGACTTCGCGGCTCACTACGTCCTACCGTTCGCGGCCGTCGTCTGCCGGTATCTGTTCATCCCGACGCTCATCATGCGGAACAGCGTCGTCGAAGTGATGGACAAGGATTTCACCGAGTACTACCGGCTCACCGGTCTTCCGACGCGGACGCGGCTCCGCCACATCGCCAAACACGCCAGTATCCCCGTTATCACCATCTACCCCGTCTCTCTCGCGCGCGCCCTCGGTGGGCTCGTGCTCATCGAGACCGTGTTCAACTGGCCGGGGATCGGCTTCACCCTCGTCGAGGCGGTTCTGGCGCGCGATTACCCGACAGTGCAGTTCGTGTTCTTCGTGGTGGCGACGTTCGTCATCCTCTCGAACTTCGTCGTTGACCTCGTCTACGGCGTGATCGACCCGCGGATCAGACTCGAGACGTAAACGACCCGTTGGAGGACAGCGGTCCGGTCCGACGCGCCCTCCCGTTGGACATCGACTAGCGGCGGCTCCTCGAAGTTTATTTAAATACCATTATTATTCATAACCCTCCGACTTCTAGTGGTTTTCACCGATAAATTTATAAATATATGCGATAGTGTCGTGGTATGGCTGCTCACACCAAGCAGACCGACGCGAGTGACGAATCGAAACCGAAGGATTCGATCGCGGAATCGATCGATCGACGCACCCTTCTCCAGGGGCTCGGCGGCGCAGCGACGGTCGGGCTCGCCGGCTGTGGCGGTCTCGGCGGCGGCGGTGACGGCGGGAGCTCAGGTGCCTCGTCGGAGGATCTCGGCGAGCGCGTCTCGACGATCCAGATGGAGTACTGGTCGGACTACGGCGGGTTCACCACCACCCAAGAGCAGATGGCTCCGACGATCAGTGAGGGAATTGAGTCCCTCGGCATGGAGGTCGAAGTGGTCCCGAAAGACCTCGGGACGCAGACGGGCCAACAGGCGAACGACGAGAACCGAGACAACAACATCTCGTTCACGTGGTGGGTTCCGGCGTCGGACAGGCTCGATCCACAAGAGCTTTTGAACAACATGCGGCTCGACTGGGCGGGCGCGAACGGCAAGAGCAACACGTCGAACTACGTCGACTGCGAGTACACGCGGCTTCTCATCGAACAGACCGAAGCCGATTCGGAGGACGAGCGCACGGAGGGGTTGAACGAGACGATCGCCTACATGTCCGAAGACTGTGCGATAGACAACCTCTGTCCGGTGGCGAACATCGGCGCGTGGCGGACCGATATGGTCGACGTCGAGGGAATAGGAAACGCCGGGCTCGCACGCTCAAACGCAGAGTGGCTCTTCAAATCAGAACTGACCGAGGGCGACGAACTGATCGTCGGGATCGACCCGATCGCGACGGAGACGACGAACTGGATGACCCACACCGCCTCGATGCCCGAAGCGATGTGGCAACACATGATCCACTCGCCGGTCCACAAGTACGACGAGGACTTCGAGGTGGTCGAGCTCCTTGGATCGGTCGACGTCGTAAGTGGCGAGGAGGTCGTGGTGGAACTGTTCGACGACGCGGTCTTCACGAACGGGGATCCGGTGACCGCCCAGGACGTGAAGTTCACTTTCGAGCAGGTCCTCCGTGGGGGAGACGCGGGCGCGTACCCCGGTGCGGCCCCGGTCCCGTACGACGAAATCGAGGTCGTCGACGATCAGACGGTGCGGTTCCTGTTCAGCGAACCGTACATCCCGTTCGCCGAGACGTCGCTGATGCGGTGGGGGATTCTCCATCAGGAGACGTTCGAAGAAGCCGGCGCTATCGAAAATCCCGGCGATGCGACGTTTGAGATGCCGATCGCCTCGTCGGGGCCCCTCGAGGTCACCTCGATCGAACAGGGCCAACGCGTGGTCACGGAACCGCACGACGGTCATCCGGAATACGAGGTCGCACAGCCGGTGACCTTCGAAGCGTACCGGAACGAGGAGTCGATGATCAACGCGTTACAGGCCGGCGAAGCACACGTCGCAGTCGAGATTTCGCCGCCGAACGCGTCCCGGGTGAACGATGAGATCGAGGACGCGGAAGCGGAGTTCACGGGGACGCACACTGCGTACAATCTCCAGTACATCTGTCATACCGCACCGGGTAAATTCACCGAATTCAGGAAGGCCATCGGGGCGTCGATCAACCGCGAGCAGCTGGTCAACACGGCGTTCGACGGCCGTGTCGACCCCGACATGTTCCCGACGTACATCTCCGAAAACCACCCGCGGTTCCCCCCGGAGGACATGCTGTACGAGCATCCCGACCCGAGCGGTGACGTCGAAGCGGCGCGGTCGATGCTCGAAGACGAAGGGTGGGGATGGGACGGCGACGACAATCTCCACTACCCGCCGGACGCCGACCTGGAGCCGCTGTGGCCCGAAGGCGAAGTCCCCTCGGCAGAGGACTTCCCCTGTATCGACGAACTCGACCTTGACCCGTGAACGACCGTACCACTTCCAACAGATGACCGACGTCAACACCGAAGCGGGACAGGGGTCCAGATCGGTATCGACCGCGGCGACAGACGCCGTCGACGAGCTCGTTTCGGCGGACGTCTTGGAGCCGGGGGACACCGCGTGTTCAGTTACGAACGACACAAAACGTGCACGAGTTATGTCGTGTGACGAACGACAAATTTCTCTGGGTGCTACTCTCTGAATTTGTAGCTCGCGTTCTTCTCCTGACGAGGGTTTATTCTAAACTGGAGCTTACTTCAAACCAGAGTAGGTGTCGTATAGTGCCCCATCAGATTAGCCTATCAAATTTCGGTGAAGGTATTAGTAATCTAGAACGAGTAGATGACGACTCGTTTCCTGACTCTTATGAAAATCCAGATTGGCTTCGAGAACGATACTGTGAGAGGGATCAATCTGTTTTTCAAATCGCAAACAGTGTTGGCCAACCAACCGGGGTTATCGTCAAGTGGCTAGTCAAACATGGTATTGAATCTTATTCTAATTTAAGAGAGGAAATGGAGGAGCCACCAAAAAGCAAGTATTGGTTTGTCCAAGAATACTGGGCAGGAGAGCGGACACTAAGCGACATTGGTGATGAACTCGGTCGTAGTGCGAGTGTCGTGGGAAGTTGGATGGATTACTACGGAATCGAACGCCGTCCACGCGGTAGAAGATCCATCCTGGAAACCGCACCCCACATCAATCCGGATTGGCTTCACATGCAGTATCATGAGTATAAACGCGATCCTGTTAATATCGCTACTCAACTCTCCGTGAGCGCAAACACGGTCCGCCGTTGGATGGACAATCTTGGAATCCCTCGTCGGACTTACTCAACCGATGGCGACTATTCGGGCACGTATTATGGCTCCATGTGGCCAGATGCACGAGAGAAAGCAAAAGAGAAGGATGGTTATGAATGCCGGAATTGCGGGATGACTGAATCAGAACACTATGAAGTCTATGGTCATGATTTGCATGTTCACCATGTCAGGCCGTTTCGGACTTTTGACGACCCGGAGATAGCACACAGATTGTCGAATTTGATGACGGTTTGCTGTTCATGTCACAAATCTCTTGAAGCGAACCCCCAGAAGTAGGGGAGAACATGTGACCTGGAAATTAGTACCTTGTCACCTTGTTGGAGACAGTTATTGGTGCTATCTAATTAAAATCGTTGAGTGTTGTTGGCTGCGACCCCGCTCCAGATTGAATCTCACCCTCACTACTGGAATTTTCGGATTCTTCATCGTCAATCAACTCGTGATACCGGGTAAGACCGTCAGAACCAGGCCGCTCTAGAGCGGACTCGGCAAACGGGACTTCGATGCGTTCGTCAGATTCCGGGTCCCACTCCAGAACGCTCTTGAGAAGGTTCTGACTGATGGCATCCCCGATACGGTGTGTAGATCTGACCGTATCTACGAACAGATCTTCGCCGCTGTCTGCAAGGAGTTTCGACAGTCTCTCAATCACGAAGTGTTCAGTTCCCGGGTCCCAGGACGCATCTCTCCCGCCCGTTCGGTTCAACTGGTCTCGCAAGTTGTTGTAGATCGCTCGGCCGAAGTAGTCCACGTTGCTAATGAGGTACATGTCCGGTCCAGGGACGCCTTCGGCGACTTGCGCTGCGAACATCTCTAGCCACTCCGGTTCTTCCGGCATCTCGAACGGCTCGTAGAGTAGCCTGGCGCTTTTGACTGCTATGCTGAGATTCGACGCCGTGTTGACGAGGCTCGACATGTCGTCACCGCCCAAGTAGTCCTCGATGTCAGTGATTGGAACGCCTGCGCACCAGAACCAGCAGATAAGAACCGCGGTTGAACCCTCGGTTCCGGACAAGTTGTGCAGGTCCATTTTTTCGTTGAGCCCACCCTCATCGTCGATCGTCACGACTTCGTCGCAGTGGTAGTATTCCTCAGCGAAGCGTTGGACCAACTTCTCGGGAGTGAGGTCAGATTCTTGTTCGTTCAACCACTCGGTCAGTTCGAGAACCCGCTCGACGCTGTTATCGAACCAGTTGCTATGCTCGTATTCAACTAACGCGGACCCAAGATCGGTCGCTGTGTATCGTGTCTGCTCGCTCTGCGGCTGCCCGATCGGTTTGTGTAGTAACCCGTGGTTCGTGAGCCATGTGAGCGTCTTCTGGATCTCTGCTTCGACGTCTGCACCTGGTTGTTCAGCGAGGTCGTCACGTATGTATTGCGGGACTTGTTCGACGCTTTCTGACCAGAAGAGTGTTGACTGGACGAATTCCGTGACTTCAACATCGGTTTCCCACCCGTAGTTGACGAGTTCAAGCACTAACCAGCGAAGGGCGATTTGCCCGGACAGGTGAGAAGCGACGTCTTCAATGTCTTTCTCTTCAACACGCGTGTCGAATTGGAATTCCTCGAACGCGTTCTCGTCATTGTACATCAGGAACGCGTACGCTTGGTCGTACTCGTCAGCGTCGCGGCCAGCCCTTCCGATCCATTGAACGTACTCGTAGACACCGATGAACCCGCCCTCCCAGTTTCGTCTCAGGTCGGCCACGATAACTGACTGGACGGGAGAGTCAAACCCGTAACTCAGGGTGGTTGTGCAGAACACGCACTTGATGACGCCCTTCTCGGTGTATTCCTCGATGAGGTCTTTCACGCCGCGTTCCAACTTTGAGTGATGGTACGCGACGCCGTTGTTCAGGAGTTCAATGAGGTTTTCATGAGTGTCCGTGAGTTCGGTTTTAACCGCTTCTTCGACTTTTGCGCGGAAGTTGACATCCTCACCAGTGTCGAAGGTGAGTTCGTCCGCGACCCCGCGTGCACGAGCCTCCGCGTTACGGGTCGTGTCGTTAAACACTAGGAATGGGCCTTTGTCTCGGTTGTCTCGAATGATGCGCGCGATTTGTAGAGCGTACTCTTCATCTCCCTTTTCAATCGGGATTTCTTTGATTGGTACCGCCCGTTCTTCACTGCTAATTGTAAGCTCGGCATCCAGCCACCGTGCGATCGTGTGAGGGTTTCCAACGGTCGCTGAGATCCCGAGAATCTCCATTTCGGCATCCAGCGCCGCGCTAATTCCCTTCTCAATGTTCGGGCCTCGTTGCGAGCTGTAGATTTCGTGGAAGTCGTCGAGGATCACGGTGTCAAATCGGTCTGCGTACCCTCGAACGACGGCTTCGAAGAACGATTCGAATGTCGCTACGACTACGTCCGCTTCCTTGTACCCGCGGCCTTTGTTCACGGTGACGCTTTTCGGAGTCCACGCAGACACCGTAGCGTGTTTCTCACCGACAAGCGCAACAGACGGAACAAGGTAGGCTACCTTCTTTCCGTCTTGCAGTGCTTTCTTTGTCACCGCCTCTGCGACGAACGTCTTCCCATTCCCTGTTTCCGCAATGAGGAGGTGATTGCCTTCGTCGAGAGCCCCATTTTCGAACGCTTCGTATTGAGTGAGTGTTAGATCTGTGAACTCTGGTGGTTTCTGGTCCAATAACTCTTGAATGAGTTCCTGATCAGACTCAGGGATACTCTCGGGGATGGGTGGCATTCTTATTCATAAGACAAGTTATTTGATCTCATAAACAGTCGGATTTCTACCCTGAATGTCTGAAACCAGCAGAGAGTAGCAATCCGCCACTTCGCCTACTCTGGCCTCTCGAATTCGACCGTTTCAACAGGTTCACCAATTAAATCGGCGAAGTCATCGATTGGGGCAGTTCTGGTGCTTGACGGCATTGGGCCGTAATCATCCCACTCATCAGTGTACTGGACAACCCGCGAAGATAATTCACCATCTTGCTCTGCGGTGTCGTACTCGGAGAAAACGTGATGTATCCCGACGACGAGCACCGCCCCTTCCGACTTATGCTCGTACACAGTATCTCGCTCAAGCTTCATGACGTGGTCAAAGCAGAGGGAGACAAATAGAACTTCGTGCTTGACTCGTGGAACCAACAATACGGAAGTTTACGTGACTGTAAGCGAAATCCCCATCAAATGAGTATTTACGACGAGATAGATGAAGCAACTCGTGACGATTTGTTTGCTGCGGCTGAGCAGCTTGAGCGGATGACCCCCGAACAGATTCGTGTACTCGTAGATGATATTCGAACGCTGCAATCAGACTACAAGCCTGAGTCAGACCTTCTAAGGATTCTCGTCGGGGTGGACAGTGACCACGGAGTAACAGGATGGGAGTTCACGCATGAGCGTGGAATGAAGGACGGGGAACCTGCCGTAGCTGGAAGCGCGTCAGATGTTGAGACGATTGAAACCGTCACTCACGGCACGGTGAGCGGGTTCGGGACGACCACCCTCGATCTCTTTCACCCACCGGGGGAAGCGCTTGACCCTCGTCAAGTCGTCCAAGGTATCTACGACACGATCGTCTATTTGATCGGCGTGAACGACACCGTGCTGTTCAGCCTGACGACTCCGCCAACTTCGGGAGTTAACATCTTCGACAGCCCCAGCACTGAAGGAGATGTGTTTAACCAGCAAGGGGAGGCATGGGAAGACCCGATTGTTGTAACCGAGGAAATGCGTGCACCGGACCCCGAGAATCACATCTCGGAAGTCTCACGGAATGAACTTCGAGACATCCTTTCGGAGGTTGATGCTGGTGTCCCGATGACCCGGTTTCAGTGCGGTCGAGATCTCATTGATTGTACGAAATCACCTATTCAGGATCAAGAAGAACTTCAAGCATTGTCGTTTGCTCAGGACGAAGAACACCGGAACGAACTAGCAATCAAAGACGGTGAACGAGCTCGCGGGGTTGCAGTGGTCAGAGATGATTACACGCAAACCAAGGAGGAATGGACGTTCTCAGAGGTATTCCACCCGGAGTGCGGTCCTTCCGCTGAAGCGTTTGAGGAGGAAGAAGACGACCTCCGTCTTTTCAAAAGCAAAGGAAAAGACGAGGTGTACATTGAAGGGACAATCAAGTTCGGCCCTGCCCCCTCTCAGGACGACGAGTTCCCGCACCGGCCGATTTATTTCAAGGACATTACTGTTCTCGGTCGCCGCGGACACCACCCCGATTAAACCAATCGAACGGTAGGTGAGGGTTTATCCGAAACTGGCGGTTACTCCAGTATACAGGGGCTTAGTTACTCTCTATTTCCGAACGCTTCACGCGCCGTTATGATTTGATCTAATCCGTTACCGAATTTGGTGACTGGAGGTTCATCCTCCAATCCATCGCACGCATCACTCATCTTTGCCGCACCGGAATGGTACTTCTCAAGAATATTGGAGTATGTCGCAGGGGAAAGAGCTCCATCGTTTAACGGTGGACGTCGAATCTCTTCAGGAATGCTCGTTTCCGTTCTAGCAACTGCGGCATTGAAGTGCTCTTTCGCGGTATCTGCTTCTCTATTTTCCCAGTACAATGCACCCTCTGAAATTCGCTCACTGGCCTCGATGTATTTCCGTTGAAGTTCAGCGTAGGCCTCATAGAAACTGGTGAGCGTTTGAGCATCAGTGACAACGGATTCTACATCGGGGAGTAGTCGGACAAGGAGCTTATTATCTGTATTTAGGGTGGTAGTGGTTTCTTCTATCGAGGATAACTGTGAGTGGAGTTCGTCCAAGTCCTCATCTGCTACTAAATTGGGAAGGTCACTATCATCAGCAATAGCGATCTCTACATCATTCAAGTCGATATGGAGATCAGCACCTCTGTTAAAAAGGCTCTCAACGGTTTCATAGTAGGTAATCGCCGCTTCTATTGCGTCGATTTCTCTCTCGATTTTCGGTTGGGTTGGTGGACTTGCTACACCGGGGATCACAGAAAGCATTCCACGCACAGAGTGCTTGAGGGAAGCGATTTGGCGATCGTTCTTTGTTGTTTGGCTTGTCAGACCGTCCTCTGCTCTTTTCAATCGTTCAGGGAACTCATTCGGGAGAGTGAACGTCTCTTCAGGATCGGTCAAGTCCGTAGCGTCGATGATCTTTGCCAAATCTTCAAGCGCAGACTGTGAATCCGCATGGTCTACAGGATCGCCATCGCCTAAAAAGAGCAGTCCTAAGAGACTCACTCCTTGTTTAATGAATGTTCGGCGATCCATACTCTGTACTTGATTGGTATTAAGTTAAAAAACGCGATGTACAGCATCCTGGAAACACTGTTTCCATGGTAACACCCATATTGTTAGAGAAAATAGAATGTTAACAATGCCAGAAGTACAGTCCGCTAGGAAAAACCTCGCAATCCACCGAATCCAGTCCGGGCTGCGAGACCACTCAGATCGTCACCAAGCCGCAGTCAACATAGCTAACGAGCTAGCACCGTTTGATCCGATAACGGATGGCACCATCAGTTTTAGTGAAGACGAAGAGTTTGACCCTGAAACTTTCTCATTTAGTGCTGACCACTTACACGGGGTCAGAAAGATCACAGAAGTATTTGAGGACGAGATGGAGATCGATATTGGACATGGGAAAACTGCACGGGCTGCGACTCTCGCAGGTCAACTCTCATCTATTGTCTCAATCATTATTGCAGGGAACAACCTTGTTCATGTCTCAAAGACACTCTCAAACGAGCATGAGGAAGTAGAGGACATAGAAGAAATCCAAGAAGACACCTATCGAGATTTCTTCTCTGCCAGCTGCATTTTCATTCTAGAATGCTTCTTGTTTACCACACCACTCAATTACAAAATCGCCTGGCGAGGAACACGGTTTCTCAATAACCAATACCTTTATCATTTGCGAGGTCTCAACCGATCACTTTACCGCATTACTCTTAGCGAAATCCACTACCTCATCCGAGACGTCGTCCCTGCTACTTTACGTTCATCAGTGGACGAAGTCGCCTCGTACCTTGTGTGGGCGGGCACAACAACGTTACAAGTTCTAGACCAACACGGAGAGCTCAAACCAGCGAATTTCAGACAGCATGTAGAAGATGTTGTCGCCGAATTTAGGGACACGGCTATTGAAACGTACGAAATTCCGGATTCCCTGATTTCAGAGATAGAACCTGAGGTCCTGTATAAAGAGATAATCGAGAGTGTAAGAGGTAACGTTGGATTCAAACTTCCATCAACAGACGAGTTACTTGGTGAATTGCCGGATTTTTAGAATTCAAAACCTATACCACCAGTAACCAACCGTTATGACAACAGAAGAAATTGAATGGAAACAGAGCCAAAAAATCCGTCTCGGGCGTGAACAACGACTACTCGCAGTGGTCGGTATCGCGTTAGCCTTTTTCGATGGCGTGTCAAATTGGCCTGTCGTTGCCCTTTGCGCCCTTCTGTTAATTATCGCTCATATTCGCCACAACGCAGTGAATTCGAAAAGGAGAGAACTTGCAGAACAACGCCTATCGGTTACGAATCCGATTCTGATTTCCGGGTCACTTTCCGTGATTTTCTACCTGGTAACTCGCGCAGTAGATCGGATAGATTATTCGGCGACACTAATCGGTGATGTAGTTATGTTCTCAGTCCTTTGTCTCCTTTTAGGGCTCGGGATTCTACTCGTTGAACATTACTCGAATAGTGAGTATTTCGACTGGTGGAGTGAACGCGCATTGAATCGATCGAGAAGAAAGCAAGATGAGTTCTGGATTTGGGTTGCAGGAGCATTCAGGAAGTTTTCGCCTACAGAGATGACTGAGGCGGATATAAAGAAAATGAAGAGAAAAAGAAGGGTAAAACAGCGTCTGAACGATGGACCATTCACTCCGACAACGGGTCCAGAGAACCCCCCTTCATTCAAATGGAGTTACTGCTCTACGATGCTTCGGGAGATGATGCAGTGGAAACGTTCGTTGCCAATCATCGTGGGGATCCTGTTTTTACAATTACAAGGAATTCCAGTGTGGATTGCGTTTCTGGGATCAACCGTGGTTTGGATGGGGGCTTCAGTTCTCGCGGACCATGTTAAGTACTGGTATTACTTCCGTCCCGTGCGCGATGGGGTATTTCAAGAGCCGAGAAGTGATACCATGACGCAACGTTTTATCAATCAGCTACAGTCGTACTGGGCTTCAGATCTTTTAGCTATCTGTGTTCTCTGGATCGCATTCTGACGAATTCTGGCTCGTGTAGCAGTGTGAGGTGAGGGTTTATTTAGGACTGGATTTTACAGATTTATAGAAAAATTACGATGGACCGAGTTCTTGATGCCGAGGAGTTTCATGCACAAGCAGTTCTCAATGCCATTGAGGGATTTATCGATGAGTTCGACGATCGCGGGGAAATTGCTACCGTGCGAGAAATACTGCAGAAAGATTATAAAGACCTTCGAAGCGGTATTGTTGGACAGAAAGCGGAGTTATTCACCGAGAAGAACTTAATCCTGCCCACGCTTCACGCATTAGGATACGACCCTGACGAAATCACTGCACAACCAGCCGAGCTAGTGCCAGATGAACGAAGCCGCCCGGATTTCCGCATCGAAGGTGTTCACAAGGCATGTGTCTGTATCGTCGAAGCCAAACGTTTTGGTAACCTCAGCGGGTCATCGGACAGCGAAAATATTGCTGAGAAAGAACTGCAGGAGTACCTCTCCGAGAATGCGTTAGTGAAGTATAAGCGTGATCTCAATGTTAAATACCTCGTAGGAATCGCAGCAGATGGTATTCGTTGGAGCCTCTACGTGAAGAACCTGGAAAGTGGCGAGCAGAAGGGAATCGAGCAATACTCACTAGCAGAGACATTCGAAACAGCAGCCTTCGCTCGGCAGTTCCCCAATCAGGTTGATGAGAAGTGGAATATCGAACACCGATGGGAAATACGAGACGGCTTCATCCCGAAACTCGCCGCACCCAAGCTTACTAACAGGATTGACGAGGCTATCAACGACTGACGACTCAACGGAAGACCCCCGCCGCGCGGCTCTGTTGAAATCCTTAAGAACTGACAGGATCGGCGTGCGAGATACAGAGGATGGATTCAGCAGCCGACCACGAGCGAAGAGCAACTTACAGTTCAGTCTCGTCGTTGAACTATTCCAAGATGAATAACGAGCCCCGCGATTCCGAGGAATCCCAGTACAATGCCGCGCAGTTGCGGATTCTTGAGTCCACGCTTCTCTGAGTCTGAATAGACGTAGTACCCGACAGTAGGCCAGAAGATGAGCAAGTAGAGACTGACACGAATGAGTACTCCGTTGTATGCGGTTAGCAGACTCATCAGGGACTCACCATCGTTTCTACGGGGACCATACTCAGCACTACTTTGATGTCGGCAAAGTAACTTTCCGTGGCATCAACCCGCTAGAACTCTGACCGACTCGCGCTGTGTATTCAGCACGGCCCCAACAAACTATCAGCGGCAGAGGATTTCAATAGAGCCCGCCGCGCATACTGTTTCTAATCACCCTACCAACTCCGGTTACTGGGCGAGTGAGGTAAGACGCTCAGTACACTCGGAACGTTTCCAAGTACTCCTCGATCACGTCCTGCTCTTCAGGCGTGATACCGAACATGTCGTACACTGCGTCGTTAACCTGTTCTTCTAGATCATCAAGGTCTGTTTCGGTTACGGTTGCCTCATCTGAATACAGGTCTTCCAACAGCATCTCAACACCCTCATCGGTTCGAGGGATAGGGATTGTGGTTGTCTCTCCGCTTTTCACGTTCCGCCCGTTGACAGCCTCGCGGACGTACGTTGCTCGGAGTTTCCTGGTGCCTTCATCAGGAGCATACATTGCTGGGTCTGTTATAACGTCAGACCGGCCAGCTTGCACGGTGAATTCGCCATCTTCCTCCTCTTGCACATCGGCGTTCACTGGGTACCTGCGTGTCTGCCACTCGTATGTGATGTAGTCCAACTCGCCATCGTACTCGCCAATGTAGGCCTCCGGGAACCGCTCAGTCTTACTTCCGGTATCCAACGCGGTCGTGAGCGTTGAGACGAATTCCCGAATCGTCGAGCGGTCATCAGCGTCGCCCCACGTGATTGGGAGCGGAGTCAGGTAGTTCGTGGTGTACTTGTAGTACCCATCAACCTTCAGCGTCGTGTAGTGCTTGAGGTAGAAGTCCAGTGCGTTCGAGTTCAGCAAAGCGGCAAACGTGTCTGTTCGGTCCTTGAACCCATCTTCGAGCTGGACGCCGTATGCGGCTTTGAAATACCACGTTCCGACGTCATCGAGCATAAACGTCGCTTCCGCCGCGATCTCAGGGCAGACGAGTTTCGGGTCTTCGAACCGCGTCATACTCTTCGGGTACCCGAAGCCGTACCAGTCATCCCGACCTTCGAACCGTCCACCTTCACGACGCTCTAACGTGTCTCGATGCGCCTCCAGGTACGCCCACGTCAACGGTAACTCATTCTCCAACCGCTCCTGGTCAATGAGATTCGACGTGAGCGTCCCTTCGTCGTCGTGCTCAAGCGTGTACGGGACGATTGCGTGCTCTCCTGACCAGTCCCCGCGCCACCGGTTGATGTCGCGGCCCTGCAGCCACGGACGTAGCGTGTCCGTCTCAATTTCGTGCTCTTGATTCTCTCCTTTCGGAACGACTGTTACCGTGTCGCCAGTGTCGTCAGCTGCGATCCGGTCTGCATCGACGGGCGTGACGATGAACACGTTGTTCGCGCTGGTTTGCGTCCCAGCGAATACAGAATCTGTCACGTCGCCCACTGTGGCGTCACTCGTCGCTTCCATCTTGTGAATGATGTTCAACTCTTCCGGCGGCATCAACGACCAGTACCCGTCGTCCAGGTCACCCTGCGGGTAGTCGAAAACGTTGATGTACTCGTCTTCATACCCGGGGTCATCACGGTGATCACGGACGGATTCAAGAATCACTGTATCGAGATCGCGGTTAGTCGGTGCTTGCGTGTCACCCTTCACTCGGACACACCGAATCTCGTTTGCTTCTCGTGCGTCCGGGTCTGCTTCGTCTTCGAGGATTACGATCGCCGGGTAGTTCTTCGCATCCGCAAACACGCCGGAGTCCCGGAAGTCGTACACCTCCTCGATACGAGCCTCACGTAGAAGGACCCGCCGTAGCCCTTCTCCGTAGTCGGTGACCATGAACTGGTTCGGCGTGATGTACCCGAGTCGTCCTGTTCCCTCACGGAGCCAGCCCAGCCCGCGCTCGTAGAACGGGCAGTAGATGTCGTAGTTCCCGGTCGTCGAGTCGTACAACTGCTCCATCATGTGTTTCTGCCTGTCCGGAAGGTTCTGGGTACGGACGTACGGCGGGTTCCCCACGACGTAGTCGTACTCCATGTAGTTCTTGACGACGAGCGCGAGCACGGTGTCCTCGAACATTTTGAACAGCCGCCCGTCGTTGTGCTCTTCCTTGAGGTAGCGGACGTTCTCCAGCATGTCGTCCACATACGGCGCGAAGAACTCCTCGACACCGGAGTAGTGTTGCCGTGTGTAGTTGTTTATGCGCTCTTCCAGTCCGCTCTGGTACGTCCAGTCGAAGTCCCCGCCGAACTCCTCAGCGAGCGCCATGTGGTCTTTCACCGTGTCCAGCACGCCCTGTAGGGCGGCGAAGTACTCCCCGAAGTTCGATACTTGCGTCTCTAACTGAATCGTGTCGAACAACGGCATTCGTACCCGCTGCACGAGGAACCCGTCTTCCGTCTCAGATACTTCATCCTCGTCCACTTCAAGCGGGAGCGGCACGGGAATCCGAACATCCTGTTCGTCCTCAGTCATCGCATCGAACGTCAATTGGCGACTTCCATCGGTGCCGAGATCAACGCCGGTTAGTTCCCGTTCGTTCCGTAGTGTGTCTGTCCGGTAGATCGGGAGCCGGCGAAGTGTGAAGTCCGGGTTCGCGCGCTTCGCCTTCTGGTAGGCGGGGAGGATAGCGACGACGAAGCGGATCTGCGCCATGAGGACTGCGAACGGGTGAATGTCGAGCCCAACGATTCGTGGACGTGTGCACAGGTCCCGTAGGTGTTCCTCCCAATCCGGGTCGTCGTTGTACCGTTCGACATCCTTGAGGTATCGCTTGATGCCTTCGACGAGGAATGTGCCTGATCCGCAAGACGGGTCGATGAGGCGCTTGTTCGAGACTCCACGATCGTACCCGACGCCGTCCATTATGTAATCGATGACCGGTTGTGGTGTGTAGAATTCACCGAGGGCTTTCCGGGTTTCTGGGTCGAAGTACCGCTGGTAGAGATCGCCGAGCAGGTCGCCCTCGACATCGCTGAAGTCGAATCGGAGGACGTTGAAGAACACTTCTGCGACAGCTCGACTGAACCGATTGCGGGTGGTTTCGCTGATACGTTCAACTGCGCCACTACCCCGCGCGACAGCTTCGAACTGATTCGCGCCCGTGGCGTGCATTCGAGAGAGTTGCTCAGTGTACCCGTCTGTCCACCAGACGAAGATGTCGTCCTGGAACAACCCCTCGACGAGTTGGTCCTGCATGTCGTCAATGAGGTTGTCCGCAGCGACCGGGAATGCGTCTAGGTTGATACTGGTCCCGAACCCTTGGAGTCCGCGAAAGTAGTCATCCATCCCGTTATATCCTGTGCCTGCGAAGAAGTCGTGGTCTTCGGTGGCCTTCGCTAAGAGGAGGCGTGCGAGGAGTGCGTGCCCACTTTCCACGCAGAACATGAAGTCGCGGAGTGACTGCTTCCCGTCGATGAATGGCTGCCACGAGCTGGGGATTTCTTCTGGCTCGCTCGCGTACGTCGCTTCCCAGAAGTCGTACGCCCCTCTCACGAACTTCGCCTCTTGTTCGTCCCGGAGTTCATGGAGAAGATCCATCATGCCCGTCACCAGGTCAGCGAACGGACTGCCCTCATCTAACCGGAACGTGTCGAAGAAGTGTTCTTGGCCGAGTTTGGCCTGCTCGTCGAGCGGAATGGGGTCCAACTCGGTCAGGAAGCGATTCACGTGCTCAGGATTTGTAAGGTCGAACTCACGTTTCCGAAGAACGCTGTAGAGGTCTCTCACTTCTGCGTCGGTGACCTCACTGAGTGATTTCGCGGGAATAACGAAGTCCTGATCAGCGGTATACACCCGGACTTCAACACCATTCGTCAGCACACCGTAATTCGCACGGAGCTCGTCTACGTAGTGGAAAAGTTGGTCTTCGTGACCGCTGAGATCCCGGCTTGGCTTCTTGAACTCGTAGACACCAGTCACAGACTCATTGGTGTCCAGTGTGATGTAGTCCGGTCGCCGGTTATCGGGGAGCGTGAATTCGCTTCGAATGTCGGTTCCGGTGCCTTCGTAGCCGAGAACGTCGTAGAACCCGGATTCAAGGAAGATGTTCTCTACGTCGCGCTCGCTCATCTCGTCAGAGATGCGGTCGTCGATCGTCTGTAGCGCGTCGTGAAGATCCGACGAAGAGGTCATACTTCCTCGTTATAACAAATGCAGTATAAATCTCTGGAAAATGAGTCACGTCTTCGCACACCTTGAGACAACACGGTCTCAACCTCCCTTCGACTCTCTTCGGAAATTCGGAAATTCGGAAATTACACACTTCCATTTATTATCTTACCAGTTCCCGTCGACGCAACCATGATAACCGATGCGCGCGTCCTACAACCAGAGTTCATTCCTCGGGAGGTGCAACACAGGGATGCCGAAGTCAACTACTTGTCCAGTGTCCTCGACCCAATCACGAATGGGAACCGAGCAGATCCCTCGTTACTGTACGGACCATCCGGGGCTGGAAAGACGTGCATTGCTCAGTTTCTCGTCGAACAACTCCGCGAATCCGTCGTTGACCTCGACTACCAGTACGTGAACTGCTGGGAAGATCACAGTCGCTTCAAAACGCTGTACCGAATGCTTGACGGCATCGCCCCAACCGTGGACATTCATCGGCAGTCTACCCCAAAAGACGTCCTGCTTGAACGGCTACGCACCGCCGCCGATACCCCGTACGTCGTCATCTTGGATGAAGTAGACCAACTCGAAGACAAATCTCTCCTGTATGATCTCTACCGGATTCGGAACCTCACAATGGTCCTTATCGCTAACAACGAGAACGACCTATTCGGTCCGCTCGATGACCGTCTTCACAGTCGCCTCACCGACTGTACACGGATTCACTTCCAACCCTACCGGGAAGAAGAGTTAGTGACGATTCTGCGCGATCGCGTCCGCTGGGGACTGGACAATGATAGGATTGACGTGTCTCACCTGGAGCTAATTGCGGTAAACGCAGTCGGTGATGCGCGTGTCGCAATCGGGATTCTCCGGCGGGCTGCTCACGCAGTCCATAGTGGTCACTCTGACGAGATTACAGCGGACGTCATTCGGAAGGTGACTCCGGAAGCGAAAACGGAAATCAAGCAGCAAACCATTGACCGCCTCACACCTCACCAAGAGATACTGTACAACATCATCGTTGAGCACGGCGAAATCGAGCCGCGAGCACTCTACGAAGCGTACTGTGAGAGAGTAGAGGATCCGAAGACCAACCGAATGGTTCGGAACTACCTGGCGAAGTTAGAGCATTACAACCTCATCGTTGGGAAAGGGAACACGAGAGCCCGCATCTACCAGGCAGTGGCGTGATTCTCCACAGTGCACTGGACCACAGCAGGAGCGTAAACCCCGATTCGGAAACGACACGCGGCTCCCTATTGTTCCTACTGACGTTCCCTGGATTGTGATGAGCGATCCACCCACAGACAAAACTCTCGACCAAGACTACACAGAATGGCCTGAGTCAAGCACACCGCAGGTGGTCGTTGACCGAGTCTCGAATCGAGCGTTCAACAAATGGAACGCTGAACAACAATTCCAGAACAACATCTTGGAGGGGAAAGCGTATTTTAACGGACCATCACCGGAGAAACCACCGGAACGGCATTCCCCGAGCCAGTTGCTCCAGTGTCACCGGAAAGCAAGCTACGCCCGTAAGAACGCGCCGAGAGAGGGCACGCCACCCGAGGGCCTATTCTGGATCGGATCCGAGTTCGAAGAACAGGTCATTGTGCCGTTCCTACAGGACGTCGCCACGACAGAGGACACGTACGTTACGAACTCGGTGTGGATTGACGCCGAAATTCCTGTTGCTAATACCACGCTCCGGATTCGAGGGTCTACGGACCCAGTGATCGTGAACGCTGACGCAGAGCCACTGTTCGTCACGGAGATTAAGACGACGAAGTCTCTCGATCATCTGGATAAGCCGAAGCAGAACCACAAGGCGCAGCTCCACGCGTATCTGTACGCGCTCAACGACGAGTACGATCACGGCGTCACGAACGGGATGATCGTGTACGGGTGTCGGACCACACTCGACATTGAGGTGTTCACGGTCGCGTTCGATCGGGAGTTCTGGGAGAACACGGTCATCCCGTGGCTGGAGGCACAAACGTCCTACGAGGAAGCCGGTGAGTTGCCGCCTGCAACGCCTGAACGGGACTGGGAGTGTTCGTACTGTTCGTTTAAGCATCGATGCGGGGAAGCCGACACTCCGTACGCTGACGTCGGCTACGACGGCCTGCTACCGTTGTTCACCGGTTACGACCGGCAGAACCTCCTGGACTACCTGAAGGCGTATGAAGATGCTGACGCGCGTCTCACGCCGACGCTCGCCCACCAGTTCCCTGACCTCGCACGAGAGTACGGAGCCTACGAGTGGGGTTGTCCCGGCTGCGGAGCAACGTACTCCTGGGATACCCTCGAATGGGATGGGAACACGGACTCGCCACCCGTTTGCCCTCGATGTGCCGAGTCAGGCGAGTTACTCACGGTCAGCGGCCCCGAACCCAACGACCAACTTTCTCTGTCGAACAAAGATGACTGACGAGATAATCGGCCTGCATGTCCCCTATTCATCAGTCTTGTCAGAGGTATCCTCTTCGGAGTCTTTGCCCCAAACTTCTGTCTCACCGCGTTCTTCCTCGTCTTTGATACCGTCCAAGTCTGTCTCCTCTGGAAGGACTTCTGGAGGGATTGCTTCACCAGGACCGTCGTCTCGCGGGGACGGGCTCTTCCCTTCTTGGTCTTCTTCATCTTGATCGGCGATTGCCTGCTTGCGTTCGAGTTCTCCCCTGTCGAAGTCTGACCGGGTCCAGAAATCCTGCTGAATCCGCTTTTTGTGCAGCCCTTCTGCTTCGATGAGTTCTTGTACGTCTGAAACAGCCGCTTCCAACTCTTGCTTCCGTTCCAAGTATTCGCGTTGAGTTTCGTCTAGGCCCATTCCCCGCAACAGAGACTGTACTGCTTTCCCACGCTTAGTCAATTGGTACGGAGTAGATCGTCCGTGATCACCAGGACGAATTGGCACCCGCTCAATCAAATCAGCCTCTATCGCGGCTTTAATCAACTTTCTAACTGGCTTTCCAGTGTGGCCTGCCTTGGAATCTAATTCCTTCTTTATGTTCCCGTGTTCCCTGTCAATGAGCGCGATTAGGCCAATCGCCCCGTTCAGTTCAAAGAACGTAGAGAGTGGAAGTTCGTCGTTGTCCTCATTCATGTTCTTTTTAGTGGAGTCAGCTCAAGGCGTAATCTCCGTGTTAGGCGGTCTCCGCTAACTGGAGATTCCTTATGCGGGACTTTCCAGCATCTTCCAGAGGTTTCTCAGGATCACTTTATAAGTAATTTCCCGGAATTTCCGTAAAGCGGAAACTCCGGATAAGGGAGACTCTCTTCAGCCACATCTACACTGTCCAGCGATCGCTCGCCCTGGATTGTCCGCCAACTTACACGTATTATCGACCGTCGACGCTTTTCAGGAAATCACACGCGCGAGAATAATCCGATTCTCCGCGACCCACTCACCAACAACCAAAACCGGGCAGAATGACCGTGACAGCCAACCCAGATACCTTCGACGTCCTCTCTCGACTCTCCAGGGAGCGGTGGCTATCGCGGTTATTCAGGACCTCATCTGCCTCTCACTGTGTTCACGGGGAACCGCAGTATTTGCAGACCAGAACCCCGACTCGTTGCGTTTCTGCACTGAAATCTCTGGAGGTGTCTGTCGGTGACTGACTCTTCTGAGCCGTATCTCAACCGGCTGGCGAAGCAGGCTGAAGAGATAATCGATGAAGACACGGACTGGGTAGCGTTTGCCCGTCAGTTCGATGCTGAGCGATACCAGTACGGTGATTCGTTTCCTGAGTGGCACAGTTCAACCCCGTTCGTTCTGATGTTCCTCGCGTTTCTGTGGGCCCTTGTAGAAGGGCAATCACTTACTGGTATCCCAGACCGGTTGGAGGAGAAACCTGAGCTCGCGCTCGCATTCGGGTTCGATCCTGATGATCTCCCATCTAAAAGCACGTTTAAGCCATCACGTCTTCAGGAACGGTTTGACGATCTGAATAGAACCATACTACTCGGGGCGGAAGGAATTCGAGAAATTGCGGCTGAACGCGGGTCACCAATTGGGAACCGACTCACGCAATCTCTCGACGATGATCGTGAGGGAGATGAGCTATCCGAACGCACGATTGAACGGTTACTTCGGAAGAAAGGGAAGGAGGTTTTGAAGGAGTTGAAATCGGTCGCTATCCCGTCAATGGATCTCCCACGGCCTGACGGGGGGGTCTACGGCGAAGATGAACTACTTCTCCTAGCGGCAGTCGCTGCGATTAAGGGTCTTGCAGCGAACGGTGGTGGGAAAGTTCTGGGTGACCTGATGAATCCTGATCCAGAGCCATTCCTTGACCCCTTCACTGCGGATGGACCGACAGGTGAGACGTTACTTGAATCGGTGAAAGAGATGTCCGTTGATCAGATTGCGACGGTGATGAATTTCGCGTTGAGGAAGACATACACACGCGCGAAGCCCCGACTGCGAGAGTTAGAAAACGAATCGACTGGTCGGTTCGGGGTGCGAGCGAATGTCGCTATTGACATTACATACGTGGCATACTACGGTGAACTCGATGAAATGGAATGGCTCCAGGGTGCACCAGACGACAAGGAGTACACCTGGTGCCACAAATTCGCCACGATCTGCATTGTAGGCGAGAACACGCACTTTGTGCTCGGAGTATGCCCGCTTGGGAATGTTGAGTACGCAGAGAACGACGCGTACCCTGGGGCGGAACAGACCTTCCGTCACGGGAATGTTGTGCGGAGATTGTTATCTATCGCGGATCAGTACGCGAGCATTCGAACGGTGTATGCTGACCGAGCGTTCCATGCTGCAGACGTGATTCACGCCCTCGAATCACGCGATCTAAAGTATGTGATTCCCGCGAAGAAGGATGACAAGATCGAACGGATGTGTGATCGGTTCGATCATCTGAAGCGCGGATACGATGAGGAGCATGATACGCCGCTATACGTCAAGAATGGTAGCACGATGTACGGGCCCGTGAAGGGTAAGGTTACGAATGAGAGGGTGACGACGAATGTTGTGGTGTTACCACCGGATGAGGATGATGAGACGCACAAAAGGGACTCACCGCAACCGTTCTTGACGAATCTGGACGTGAGTGATGAGATTGCGCTGGACCGTCGCTGGGCTCGGGAGAAAATCGAACAGTACTCCGATCGCGGTGGGATTGAACGGAGTTACTCGTCGATCAAGGAGTGTGCAGCGTGGACGACATCGAAGGAATTCGAGGTCAGGTGGTTTCACTTCGGATTTGCGTGCGTCGTGTACAACATGTGGCTGCTCGTTGACTTCCTGACGCAGGACCGCATTGGCGTAATTGAGGTGCGGAAGAAACCGCGTATCTCGCTGTCGCGGTTCCTTGATTGGCTGGACAAGGAGTTGGTCACACTCCTGTAAGAATCGTTCCGGGTTCGCAAATCGTGAGAGGCATCACTTTGCACTCATCTACTTTTTCGTGTTTGTGTGCTTATTCTGACTGAACTGGAGTCTTTTCGATTGTTTTCCTGTCGATAAGAGGCTTGTTTTCAACGTTTTCGAGGATGGAATGTTGGTTTCTCGTGCACCGTTCGCAACTGCACCCGCGTTCGCGCCCAGCGAATCCTTCCGAGCCGCAGTCGCCGAGCGAACCGCGGCGATGGACGAGGGACGTGTCGATGCACCGCAGGACTTCGCGGCAGGGTCACGCGCCGAGGGCGCTGATCGCACGCTTCTCGCGACCTACGCGGTCTTGCGGGACCGGCTGCCAGATCTCTCGCGAGTACAGACGCTCGTCACGTCCGTCCTACTCGATTCCGCAGAGTCGGACCCGGCTCCCGCGTCGGGGACACCGAAAGGATTCCTCCCGGTTCACGGCGCGGACGCGATCCGGATCGTCGACAACTGCGCCCGCTGTGTCGTCTACGTCTGGCGCGACGATTGTCCGCCGTGTGAGACGATCCGGTCGAACCTCGGTGCGGTGTTCGGAAACGATCCTCCCGACGGGGTGCTTCCGCTTTCGGTCTACGGTCCCGACGCTGCTGGTCGGCTCCGGGAGGAGTACGATGTCGTCGGCGGTCCGACGACGCTTTTCACCCTCGACGGGCGCGTCGACGCTCGGTTCGTGGGCGTCGCCGAAGTCGACGCGATAGAACGGGAGATCGGGATACTCAGAGACAGATCGGGTCAGTAGCATGCCGCCGGTTGGCGTCCCTGTCTACTGGCGGCGCACCGACATGACCGCCATCGACGCGACTATCCAACACGGTGGTACCGTCGGTCGGAGGGAGCGGTGTCAGTGAGTTACATACTCCCGTGGCGGGAACGCTTGAGGGAGTACGACGTCCTCATCTTTCTCTCTTCTGTCTGGTTTGTCGGGAAGTTCGTTCGGTACACCATTCCGCCACTTTTCGAGGCCCTTCAGGCGACCTACGCGATCAGCAATGCGACTGTCGGGGCCGCGTTCACCGGCTTCATGGCCGTTTACGCGCTCATGCAGTTTCCGAGTGGCGTGGTCGCCGACTGGCTCGGCTCCGTCAGCGTCGTCGTCACCGGTGCGACGGTTGCGGGGCTCGGCATGCTCGCGCTCGCTGTGGATGCGTCCTTCGAATTCTTCGTCGCGGCGATGCTCATCGTCGGGGCCGGGACGGGAGTTCACAAGACGGTTGCGGTTCGTCTCGTCGCCCGCACGTACCCGAACCGGACGGGTCGAACGCTCGGGATCCACGACACAGTCGGGGCGTTCGGGGGAGTGGTCGCTCCGACGGCTGTCGTGGTGTTCTTGTCGACACCGCTCGCGCTCACGCGAGCGCTTTCGGGGATCATCAACGCCGAGTGGCGCGGGATTTTCCTCCTTTCGGGATTCGCCGCTCTCGGACTCGCGGGCGCATTCACTCATTGGTTCCGTAACGGAAGCACGGACGGGACAGGCCGCTCGGTTGGTGATCAGTCCGACGATTTCGACCCGAATACCGAAGGACCGGTGCGCGCGGGAACCGACTCCATCGCGGCCGCGAGTGTCCAGAGCTATCTCCGAATCTTCCTCAACGGCAGATTCACCACGTTCGTGCTCGTCGTCATCGGTGTCTCGTTCGCTTACAACGGCGTTATCGCGTTTCTGCCCCTGTATCTCACGCGGGTGACGGGCCGGTCTCCCGCCGTGGCGAGTCTCCTGTACTCGGTGTTCTTTTGGACGACGTTCGTCCAACTACTCAGTGGCGAATGCTCCGATCGATTCGGACGGTTCCCAGTGTTAGTCGTCACGAGCGGCACCGCAGCCGTCGCACTGTGTACGTTCCTTTTCCTTCCGGAAGCGGATACGATAACGCTCGGAGTGCTAATCGCGCTGATCGGTGCCGGAGCGAACGGATTCAATCCGGTTCGCGGAGCCCATCTGATGGCCATTCTTCCGGAACGACTCTCGGGCGGTGGGCTGGGTGTCGTCCGTAGCCTGCTGATGGGCACTGGCGCACTCGCACCGGCTGTCGTTGGAGTGCTCATTGACATCTCCGATTTCCGCGTCGCGTTCGGGCTCCTCGCGGCCGCAAGCGTGGTTTCAGCGCTCGGGGTGTCTGCCCTCTGGGCGACGTCGAACGGAGATCTGGGGAGTTGATCCTAACTACTATGCGACGCGATACCGTTGCCGTATTCGTGAGCAGTATGCTAGTGATTGATATCAACGGGACCGAGTTCACAGCGGAGTGTCACGAGTCGGAGGCCCCGGAGTCGGTAGCGGCAGTCAGAGACCTGCTCCCGCTTGAATCGGACCTCCTCCACGTCCGGTGGAGCGGTATCGCGACTTGGATTAATATTGACGAGATCGACCTCCCCGAGATCCCCAGAGAGAATCACACCGTCTATCCCTCCCGCGGTGACTTGCTGTTGTATCCAGGGTACCGAAACGAACAGGAGATCCTCTTCGCGTGTGGACCGACGTGCTTCAAGAGTCCGGCTGGTGAACTCGCCGGAAATCACTTTGCATCGGTGAACGCGACGGCGGCAGAGCTCAAAGCGATCGAACGCCTGACACTCCGTGATGGAAGCCAACCGGTGACGATTCGAAGTAGCTCCGAGTGAGGCTTCATCACCGAAACGCGCTCCACCGAGAAGTGTTAGGAGAACAGCAAAACCCACGCGTCTGGACTTGCGCAGAGCAACTGCAAACGTATAATATATCTTATTATATTTCTATAATACCATATTTATGATATAAAATGCAACCGACTGTTCAACCACGGTTAGAGTTAAAAAGTATTCGCTGAGTCGGCCTCACCGACAGCATTTCTCTCATCACGCCTCTGTCTAGGTATCTAGTATTCAACCGTGTTTCCACGGAATAGTCTGTCAGTTAATGGGTTTTAGCACCTCAATACTCGACTTAGATCAATTATACTCCGGATGAGTTCCCGACAGACACCGATCTCCCTGTTCTACTTCGATAAACCAATGCGACCAGTGATTTATATATTGGAGTCCCTGTAAAACGGACCAAATCACACAAACTATACGTGATCAATATTGTACTTCAATTTGATGTTTTAGAATTTTGGATCGCATATGAAACTCGACCCGAGAAGTCGGTCGCCAGCACTCGGTTTGCGGACCGCTCGGGTGGTGGTCGGTGTCGTACGCTCCCGGTTCGCCGTCACCACTGTCGGAGTCGATCCGACTGGCGACGCCTGCGGGTGGTCGCCGACGGAGTGAGCGGAGTCCGGGCGTCGGCGGACGATTCCGCCCGGTCGGCCAACTCCGAGCGGAGAACCCACCAGAAGGGCTAACTAGCAGTTTCGAGTGTGTTGGACCTATGGCCCTCCACGCCGTCGAAGACGTCGAGGAAGCGTTCCGCGTCACCCGGGAGTTTCTGACCCCGATCAGTGTCCGCCGCTGGCTGAAGCTCGCGCTCGTCGTGTTCTTCGTCGGCGGCGGCGTGAGCTTCCCGACCGCGCAGTTCAACACGTCGACACCGGCAGGGGATCTCCCCGAGACCGGGCTCCCGTCCGGCGTCCCGGTCGACGTCGCGACGCTCGTCGTCGGGCTCGTCGCCGTCGGACTCCTCCTCGGCGCGCTGTTCGCGCTCGTCGGAGCGATCATGGAGTTCGTCCTGATCGAGTCGCTCCGGACCGGCGAGGTGACGGTCCGGCGCTACTGGCGCCGTCGCTGGCGGCAGGGACTCCGCCTGTTCGGCTTCCGGGTCGCGATCGGGCTCCCGACGCTCGCGCTGTTCCTCGGGTGGCTCGCGCTGCTCGTCGCCCCCGCTCTCGTCGGAGTCGACGCCGCGGTCCCGGTGGGCGCGTTTCTCGTCGGGGTCCCGGTGGTGTTCCTCGTCGGCGTGCTGTACGCGCTGGTGTCGGGGTTGACGACCGCGTTCGTCGTCCCGCTCATGATTCAGGCTGACTCCGGCGTGCTCGCGGCGTGGCGACGGCTCTGGGAGTCGATCACGGCGGCGTGGAAACAGTACCTGGCGTACGTCGCGGTCGCGTTCCTGTTGACGGTCGCGGCCGGTATCGCCGCGTCGATCGCGATCGGGCTCGTCGCGCTCGCGCTGCTCGTCCCCGTCCTCGTCGTCGTCGGGATCGCCCACGTCACCGTCTCGCTGTCGTCTACCGCCGGCCTCGTCGTGCTCGCCGGGCTCGTGCTGCTGTTCGGGCTCTCGGTGTTCGCCGT
>NZ_JAXRUU010000029.1:0-38911 GCF_034497445.1 Halorubrum sp. AD140 | reverse complement strand
CGTGAGCGGCGACGAGGAGCTCGCGAAGGACCTCGGCCCGCTCGCGGCGCTCACCATCGGGATCGGGACGATGATCGGCGCCGGGATCTTCGTCCTTCCCGGCACCGCGGTCGCGCGGGCCGGCCCGCTCGCGGCGCTCACGTTCGTCCTCGGCGGGGTCATCGCCCTGTTCACGGCGCTGTCCGCCTCCGAGCTCGGGACGGCGATGCCCAAGTCCGGCGGCGCGTACTTCTACGTCAACCGAGCGCTCGGGCCCATGTTCGGCTCGATCGCGGGCTGGGCGAACTGGCTCGGCCTCGCGTTCGCCTCCGCTTTCTACATGTACGGCTTCGGCGAGTACGTCAACGCGCTCGTCGGGATCGGGCCCGTCGGCCTCGGCCCGGTGACGCTGGAGGCCGCACAGGTGATCGGACTCGCCGGCGCGCTGCTCTTCATCGCGGTCAACTACGTCGGCGCCAAAGAGACCGGCGGACTCCAGATCGTCATCGTCCTCGCGCTCCTCGGCATCCTCGCCGTCTTCACCGTCGTGGGACTGTTGAACGCCGACATGGAGTCGCTGCGTCCGATCGCGCCGCCGGGCACGCCGGGCGAGGTGCTCCCGGTGACGGGGATCATCTTCGTCTCGTATCTGGGCTTCGTCCAGATCACGTCGGTCGCCGAGGAGATCAAAAATCCCGGGCGGAACCTCCCGCTGGCGGTGCTCGGCTCCGTCGTGATCGTCACGATAGTGTACGCGTTCTTCCTCGTGGTGTTGCTCGCGGCGGTCCCGACCGACCTCGTCGCGAACAACGAGACCGCGGTCGTCGACGCGGCCCGCCTCCTCTTCGGAAACTACTCCGTGTTCGGCTACTCGCTCGGCACCGTCGGCGCCGCCATGCTGCTTATCGGCGGGCTGCTCGCGACCGCCTCCTCCGCGAACGCGTCGATCCTCTCGTCGTCGCGGATCAACTTCGCGATGGGCCGCGAGAAGATCGTCACGCCGAAGCTCAACGAGATCCACGACCGGTTCGGCACTCCCTACAAATCGATCGCGCTCACCGGCGGGCTCATCCTGGCCTTCCTCGTCGCCGGCGGCGTGGAGTCGCTGTCGACGATGGGGTCCGTGCTCCATCTCATCGTGTACGGGCTGCTCAACATCGCGCTCATCGTGATGCGCGAGTCGGAGGTCGAGGGGTACGACCCCGACTTCGAGGTCCCCTTCTATCCGGTGGTCCCCGTCATCGGTGCGATCACCTCGTTCGCCCTGATCGCGTACATCGAGCCGACGATCATCCTGGTCTCGTTCGGGCTCGTCGCATTCGCCGTGCTCTGGTACCTGCTGTACGCCCGCGAGAAGGTGGTGGCGCGGGGCGTGTTGGGGTCGTGGATCCTCGACCGCTCCGACGAGCTGCCCAAGGCCGCCGTGTCGGCCGCCACGTCGGTCCAGCCGAGCGGCGACGACTACCGCGTGATGGTGCCGCTCGCGAACCCCGCGACCGAGGAGCACCTGATCACGCTGGCGTCGGCCATCGCCAAGCAGCGGAACGGGACGGTCGTCGCGGTCAACATCGCGAACGTCCCCGACCAGACGTCGCTGGAGGCCGCGCGCGACCGCGGCGCCCACCAGGCGGCACACAATCTGCTAGACCGGGCCCGCGACGACGCCGAGACGTTCGACGTCGACGTGGAGACGCACGTCGTCCTCTCGCACCGCGTGTTCGAGGAGGTGTTCGACGCCGCGCGCACCTACGGCGCCGACCTCACGGTGATGGGGTGGGGCGAGGACTCCCACGGGGCGCCGGGGCGCGCGGAGACGGGGATCGACGAGCTCGCGCACTCGCTCCCGTCCGATTTCCTCGTCTTTCGGGACCGGGGGTTCGACCCCTCGCGGATACTCGTCCCGACCGCCGGCGGCCCGGCCTCGGACCTGTCCGGCGCGGTCGCGAAGATGCTCCAGACCGAGTTCGACGGCGACGTGACGCTGCTGCACGTCGCCGACGACGAGGCCGAGGGGCGGCGATTCCTCACCGAGTGGGCCGCCGCGCACGACCTCTCCGACGCGACGATGCGGATCGAGAGCGGCGACGTCGAGGCGGCCATCGACCGCGCCGCGCGGGACGCCACGCTGCTGATCATCGGCGCGACCCAGAAGGGGCTGCTCTCGCGACTGGTGAGCGGGTCGCTCGTGCTGGACGTGCTCAACGACGTGGAGTGCTCCGTGCTCCTCGCCGAGACGCGCGACGAACGCGGGATCTTCGGCCGGCTGTTCGGCGGCGGCGCCCGGGAGAACGTGCCGAGCGGGTCGGACGGATCGGGCGGTTCCGCCGCCGACACCCGCGTCACGCCGGAGTCGTCGTCGGCCGAGGACCAGGAGCGGTAGGAGCGGTCCCGACCCGGGCGGAACCGCGCTTACCTCCAGTGCCAGAAGTCGTTCCCGTCCTCGACGACGGGGTCGGTGCGCTCGCGGAGGTCGGCGACGTCGGCCGCGGTCGGCTCGTGGTCGTCCGGGAGCGCCTCCATGCACTCGAAGCAGAGGAAGAACTCGGAGCCGTCGGCGAGCTCCAGGGTCAGTCCCTGCGTCGACTCGAACGCGAAGTTCCACAGGTCGCCGATCCCGCCGGCGATCCTGACGGACCGCTCGCAGACGTCACACGACTCCGATGCCATGGACGTGGTTGCGGCTGAGAGGAGTAATGGGTGTCGGCGTTCTGCGCGCCTCAGGCGATCTTCTCGTACTGCTCGGAGAGCTTCTCCGCGGCCTCGTCGAGCAGGTCGGCCTCGTACTCGTCGAGCTCCCACTCGATCACCTCCTCGACGCCGTCGGAACCGAGCTTCGCGGGGACGCCGAGCGCGGTGTCCTCGTAGCCGAACTCGCCGTCGAGCACGACGGAACAGGGGAGCACCTCGCCGGTGTCGTTCAGGATCGCCTCGACCGTGTGTGCGACGCCGGTGGCCGGCCCCCACTGCGTGGCGCCCTTCCGGCTGATCACGTCCATCGCCGACTCCTGGAGGTCCGCGAGGATCTGCTCTTTCTCGTCGGCGTCGAACGCGGGGTCGCGGCCGTTCACGCGCACCTTCGAGAAGACGGGCGCCTGCGCGTCGCCGTGCTCGCCGAGGATCGTCGCCTCGACGTTCTTCACGGGCGCGTCGAACCGCTCGGCGAGGACGTACCGGAAGCGCGCGGAGTCGAGCCTTCCGCCGAAGCCGACCACCTGACCGCGGTCGCGGTCGCCCGCCTCGTACAGGTGGCGGTTCAGCAGGTCGACGGGGTTGGAGGTGGTGACGGTGACGAAGTCGTCGTTGTGCTCGGCCAGCGACGAGCCGATGTCCTCCATGATCGGCGCGTTGTCGCCCGCGAGGTCGATCCGGGTCTGCCCCTCCTTTCGCGGGATCCCGGCCGTGATCACGACGACGTCCGACCCGGCGGTGTCCTCGTACTCGCCCTGCCGGACGGTCGTGTTCGAGTCGTAGGCGATCCCGTGGTTGGCGTCGGCCGCCTGTCCGATCGTCGTCTCGCGCTGGTCCGGGATGTCGACGAAGACCAGCTCGTCGACCACGTCGCGCAGCGCGAGGTTGTAGCCGGCCGCGGCCCCGACGGTCCCCGCCGCACCGATGACGCTCACTTTTGTCATACCGTGTGAATCCGCGTCCGGCCGGCGAGTAAACGTTTCGAAACCTCGGGATCGACCGCGGCGGGTTCGGCGTCGCTCCCGGCGGACGTCGCGAAAACCCTAACTTCGGCGGCCGCACACACCCACTCAGTGCCGACGTTCCGCTACCCGTGTCCCGGCTGCCGCACGACCAACAGCCTCCACGACGCCGACTGCGACTTCGAGGGGGTGAGCTGGCCGACGATCGAGAAGGCGTACACGGACCTCCTCACCGTCCTCACCGCCGAGCCGGACGGGATGGCCGAGTCAACGCTCCGCGAGGCAGTCCACGGCGAGTGGGATGGGCTCCACAAGGCCGCGCTCGACGCCTTGGAACGCGAACAGCGGGTCGTCGAGGAGAACGGCCGACTCCGGCTGCTCACGGCCGCCGAGTTCAAGGAGCTCGTCTCGGAGCCGACCCGCGACCCCATGCGGACAGTGTACGAGTACGGCTCCGTCCCGGGCTGTCACGACAACGCCGTCTTCGCGATGGTGGCGTGGTACGAGATGGTCGGGCTCTCGTGGCCCGAGACGCGAGAGAACGTCGTCGAGTGGCTCCGCGAGTCCGGCGCGTGGGACCGCGGCGGCTTCGAGGAGTCGACGCCCGAACAGCTGGTCGACGCCAAGCGCCACGTGTACGACGAGGGGTACGGATGGAAGGAGAAGGGGCAGGCCGCGAAGCGCGTCATCGAGCGCCACCTATAGCGATCGGTCCGGGGCTGGTCCCCGACTCGGCCCGCTGCGCCGTTCGACCCGCCCGGCTTTTTAAGTTCTCACGCGGCGTCTCACCACCGTGACGCATCCGGAGGCCGGCGCGGCGTCTGTCGGGGACGACGTGGCTGAGGCCGTCGACACCGCGACGGACCTCGACTCCGCCGGACGCGACGACCCGCCGCGACCCCCGGCCGTCGCCAACCCCCGGCGCGCGCTGGCGGTCGTGATCGGCGTCGTGTTCATCGACCTGGTCGGGTTCGGGATCGTGATCCCGATCCTCCCCTTCTACGTGCGGTCGTTCGGCGTCAGCGACGCCTTCATCGGTCTGCTCGCGGCGTCGTACTCGCTCGCGCAGTTCCTCTCGGCGCCCACGCTCGGCCGGCTCTCCGACCGGATCGGACGCCGCCCCGTCCTGCTCGCGTCGCTCGCGACCGGCGGCGTCGCGTGGGTGGCGTTCGGCTACGCGGGGGAGGCGGGCGCGGGCTTCGGGACGGTCGCGGCGCTGGCGACGCTGTTCGGCTCCCGGACGCTCGCGGGGGCGATGGGCGGCAACATCGCCGCCGCGCAGGCGTACGTCGCCGACATCACGCCGCGGGACCGGCGGGCGGGTGCGCTCGGGCTCGTCGGGGCCTCGTTCGCGCTCGGCTTCGTCTTCGGCCCGGCGATCGGGGGGCTGCTCGCCGCCGACCCCGTGGTGGCTCGCGCCGACGCCCTCTTCCCGGCGTTCGTCCCGGCGACGGCGTACTCCCTGCCGAGCTTCGCGGCGGCGGGAATGAGCTTCCTCGCGGTCGGGGTGGGCGCCGTCTTTCTGGAGGAGCCGAAGCGGACGCGCCCGGCGGGCGAGACCGCCGGACGACACCGGACCGCGATCGGTCAGTTCCGCGACGCGCTCGCCTCCGTGACGCTCCGACCGCTGACCGTCGCGTACTTCGTCGTCGCCGTCGCGTTCGCGGGCGTGCAGGTAATGTTCATCCCGTACGTCGCGGACGCGTTCGGCTACGACGCGACGGCCGCGGCGTTCCTGCTAACCTACGTGGGCGTCCTCGGCGCCGTGAATCAGGGCGTCCTCGTCGGCCGGCTCTCGCGGGTCGTCCCCTCGCGGACGCTCGTCGCGGCCGGGTCGGTCGTCCTCGCCGGGGCGCTGGTCGCGATCCCGGCAACCGGGCTCGTCGACCGGGCGGTCGGCGACGCCCTCGTCGGCGGTCCGGCGTGGCTCACGCTCCCGCTCGTCGCGCTGCTGGTCGCGCTCGCGGCGCTCTCGCTGGGGAACGCCCTCGTCAACGTCTCGCTGGCGACGCTCGTCTCCGCCTCGGCCGACGACGCCGATCAGGGGGCCGCATTCGGCGTGACGCAGGGCGCGTCGAGCCTCGGCCGGACCGTCGGTCCGCCCCTGATGGCCGTCCTCTACACCGTCGCCGTCGCCTCGCCGTTCCTGGTCGGGGCGCTCCTCCTCGTCCCCGTGGCCGTCGCGTTCGGCCGGTCGGGAGAGTGAACGACGTCGACGCCGCACCGAGGTCGCCCCAACGCCTCACCGACGCGGCACCGCCGCCGCACGACAGCTTTACGCCGTCCGTCTCCCTCGTCACCGACGAATGGCTCTCGACCTGGTCCCGGCGTGGCCCGCGATCGGGTCGATCGCCGGCGGAGCGGGGGCGATCGGGCTCGCGTGGGCGATCCGCGAGCGTCGCGGCCGACCGGGCGTCGACTGGTTCCTCGGCGTGTTCGCCGCGCAGGCGACGTGGTGTCTCTCCTACGGGGTCGGACTGCTCGTCACCGACAGGGGGCTCCGACTCCTCCTGGAGACGACGACGTGGCTCGGGATCGTCTGGACGGGGATCGCCTTCCTCGGCTTCGCGCTGGAGTACACGGGGCGGAGCGACGTGGTCCGGAGCCGCCTGTTCGCGACCGTCGTCGGGTTCGGGCTCCTCTCGACCGCGCTCCTCGCGACGAACCCGATCCACGGCGCGCTCTGGACCGGGTTCGGGATCGACCCCGTGTTCGGTGCCGCGACGGTCTCGTACGCGTTCGGCCCCTGGGCGTACCTCGTCGTCGCCGTGGAGACGGTGCTCGTCGCCAGCGCGGTCTTCCTCCTCGTCGACACCCTGCTCAGCTACGGCCCGCTGTACCGCCGGGAGAGCGCCGCGGTCGCGCTGAGCTCGCTGCCGCCGGGGTTCGCCTTGGTCGCGTGGACTCTGGAGCTCGGCCCGGTGCCGCAGCTCCAGCTCGCGCCGCTCATGTTCGTCCCCCACGTGCTGCTGGACGCGTACGCGTTCGACCGGGCGGAGATGTTCGACCGCAACCCGACGACCAGCCGCGCGGCCGAGCGCACCGCGATCGACGACCTCGCGGACCCCATCGTCGCGCTCGCGCCAGACGGCGGCGTCGTCCGGCTCAACCCCGCCGCCGAGGCGCTGCTCGGCGTCGACGCCGAGTCCGCTCGCGACCGCCCGCTCGACGCGTTCCTCGACCTCCCGGTCGGGGTGGGCGAGACGATGCGTGACGGTGAAGCGATCCCCGACGGCGAAGCGATCCGCGACGCCGAGACGACCCGTCAAACCGTCAGGGTCGCCCCCCGGGACGGGTCGGGTCCCCGAACGTACGCGGTGTCGACCTCGCCGTTGACCGACCCCCGCGGGACCCACGTCGGGTACACGGTCGTCTTCTCGGACGTGACCGAGCGTGAGCGTCGCCGCCAGCAGCTGGAGGTGTTGAACCGCGTGCTCCGGCACAACCTGCGGAACGACGCCGGGGTCGTCCACGGCTACGGCGAGCTGCTCGCCAACCGGCTCACCGACCCCGAACTGGCCCGGATGGCCGACGCGATCGAGCGCCGCGCGGGCGCGCTGGCCGCGCTCGGAGAGAAGGCCGGCACCGTCGAGCGCCTGCTCTCCGACGGGGAGGCGAGCGCGGTCGCGGTCGACGAACTCGTCGAGGACGTCGTCGCCGATGCCCGGGGCCGCGGACCGGACGCGACCGTCGAACTGGACGTCGAGCGGGGCGCGAGCGGCGACCAGGAACGCGACGCGTCCGACGGCGAGGGCGAGTGGACCACCCGCGTCAGGGCCGACGCGCTCCGCGCGGTCGTCGAGAACACCGTCGAGAACGCCCTGGTCCACCACGACGGCGAGGGTGTCGAGCGCGAGGACGACGGGCCGTGGGTCCGGGTATCGCTCGGGCGGGAAGGCGGCGAGAGCGACGGGAGAGACGAGACGGAGGGGCCAGAACGGTTCCGGCTCACGGTCGCCGACGACGGGCCCGGGATCCCCGACCACGAGGTCGAGCCCGTCGAGTCCGGGCGGGAGACGGCCCTCGAACACGGCTCCGGGCTGGGGCTGTGGGTCGTCGCGTGGGGCGCCGCCGCGGTCGGCGCCGACGTCGACTACGCCGAGCGCGAGCCGCGCGGGACGATGGTGACGGTCTCGATTCCGGTCGTTGCGGACGCGTGAACGAGAGAAAATCGGTCGTCTACTGCTCCGAAAGTGCCGTTTTCGTCGCTTTCAGTCGCTCTGAATGCGGGGTGCTAGCATGAACGTAACATGCCCGAGACCCTCAGCGAAGCCGTAGTGGAGCTTGACCGGGAACTCCTCGCCGAGCTCGATGGTGACCTCGGCGTCGCCGGGGATCGCCTTGTTCATGTCCTTGAGGTAGTCGAGGCTGAACAGCGAGTCGGCGGGGCCGGCGGTGAGCGCGATGAGGTCCTCGCGGGTGAGTTCGAGGTCGACGTCGTCGGTGTCGCCCTCGGCCTCGATGAAGAACGCCTCGTCGGTCTCGTCGACGCGGAGGCGGATGTGGTCCGAGACCATGTCGGCGGCCTTGATCCCGCGGTCGATCTGGGCGCCCTCGACGACGATCTCGGCGGCGAGGTCGAGGTCCGGGATATCCGGCTCCTGACGGATGGAGTCGGGGTCGATGAGCGCGAGGGTGTACGAGAGACCGTCGATCTCGATGTGGAGCTTGCGGGTCTCCTCGTCGAGCTCGAGGTGGATGAGGTCGCCGGCGTTGGCCATGCCCGCGATGTCCTCCAAGCGAGCGAGGTTGACGCCGATGACGCCGCCGTCGGCCTCGTACGACTCGAACGCCGCGGCTTCGAGGGTGAGGTCGACCATACCGACGTTGGCGGGGTCGACCGCGCGGATCGAGAGCTCCTCCTCGTTCAGGCGGATCTTACACTCGTCGACCAGCACGCTCACCGAGTCGAGCGCGTCCTGAAACGTCGACGCGCCCACGATGGCCTTGAACATATACGTTCGGCTAGGGCGGTATCACCTAAAAAGGCACCCGATCGGACCGGCACGGAAACGCTCAAAGCGACCGGATGAGGCGGGCGACGACGACCGCGAGCGTCGCCAGCGTCCGCCACAGCCGGAGACGTTCGAGCCGACACGCGTGGGGCTCCCCGTCGGCCCCGTCCTCGTCGTCTCCGTCGCAGTCGTCCCCGTCGGCGTCATCGCAGTCGAGAGCGTCGTCCGGAGGTACCGCGGACGCGTCGTCGGGCGGGTCGACCCCGTCTCGGGCGCGCGGCGAAGCCGATCCGGTCGCGGGCGACTCCTCGTCGTGTCCCGGTCGCTCGCGACGTCCCGGCCGATCGTCGCGTTCGCGTCGGGCGTCGGTCGGCTCGGCCGTCGAGTCGTCGCTCGATTCGTCTCTCGTCGGGGGCGCAGGAAGCTCGTCGTACATGGAACCCGCGGCCGGATGGCGGCCGCACACGACGCTACGGGGTTAATTCATAAGTATTCGATCCGAATGCAAGGCGGAACTGAAAGTCGTCGGGCGTGCGCCGAGAACTCTCGGCGCTCTCGGCGCCCTCGACGCCTCCGACGCTCTCGGCGCCCTCAACGTCTCCGGCGCCCCGCTCTCAGATCAGCGGCTCGACGATCTCGCGGCCCTCGGCGAGCAGCGCGTCGACCGCCGCCTCGCCGTCGGCCTCGGCGTACACCCGAAGCTTCGGCTCCGTGCCGGAGGGGCGGACGAGGAGCCACGAGCCGTTCTCTAAGAGGAGCTTGAACCCGTCGAGGGTGACCACCTTCGCGACCCCGTGGCCGCACACCGACTCGGGGATGTGATCCTCCAGCTCGGCGAGGACGCCAGCCTTGCGGGCGTCCGGGCAGTCGAGCGACACCTTCCCGGCCGCGATCCGGCCGTACTCCTTGAGCAGACGGTCCACGCGTTCGTCGAACGGCTCCGCGGCGTGGGTGCCCGCGGCGAGCAGCGCCATCAACACGCCGTCCTTCTCGCGGACGTGGCCGCGGAGGGTGAACCCGCCCGACTCCTCGCCGCCGAATAACGCGTCGTGTTCGCCCATCGCCTCGGCGACCCACTTGAAGCCGACCGGGGTCTCGTACACCGCCTCGCCGTGCGCCTCCGCGATCCGGTCGACGAGGAACGTCGTCGAGACGGTGCGGACCGCGGGTCCGGAGTCGTCCTCCAGGAGCCGGTCGTAGCAGGCGGCGTAGAAGAGGTTCGCGTCGAGCACGCCGCGCTCGGGCGTGACGACCGCTACCCGATCGGCGTCGCCGTCGTTGGCGATCCCGAGGTCGACGTCGCTGTCGGGGTCAGTGACACGGTCGGCCAGCGCCCCGAGGTGCTCGGCCGACGGCTCGGGGGAATCCCCGCCGAACGTCACGTCGCGCTCGCAGCGCAGGCGGACGACCTCGGCGCCGGCCGACTCGAGGAGCGCGTCGGTGACGCCGCGCCCGCTCCCGTGCATCGCGTCGTACGCGACCGTGAGCCCGTCGAGGTCGGCACCCACGAGGTCGCGAGCCGCGTCAGCGTGGGCGCTCACGAGGTCGACGCGGGAAATCTCGCCGCGCTCCGCTTCGGGGAGCAAGTCGGGCTCCGCGAGTCGTTCGACCACGTCCTCGGTCACCTCGGGGAGCGCGGGCGCGCCGTCGTGCGGGATGAACTTCACGCCGTTGTACTCGGGCGGGTTGTGCGAGGCGGTGATCATGCACGCGCCGGCGAGCCCCCGGTCGACGATGGCGTAGGCGATCACCGGGGTGGGGACGTCGCGCTCGGGGAGGAGGACGTCGAAGCCGTTGCCGGCGAGCACCTCCGCGAGGCTCTCGGCGAACCCCTCGGAGGTCTCGCGGGCGTCGTAGCCGACCGCGACCGGCTCGTCGTGGCCCGCCGCCGCGAGGTGGTCGGCGACCGCCTGCCCCACGATCCGCACGCGCTCGTCGGTGAAGGTGTCGAGGAGAGCGCGCCAGCCGTCCGTGCCGAAGGCAATCTGATCCATGTCGACTACGTCAGTGGCGGGGGACAATAATGCCCCGTGCCGGGCGCGAACCTTGCGTGAGCAAGCCGACCGGACCGCCCGCCCTGGGGAGGCGTGAGGCACCGTGCTGTGCGACGCGTGGCGCTGGACGTGTCTCCGCCGATCGCCCTCGTTTTTGTCGCTCGGTTCCGAACCCGCCGTATGACCCGAATCGTCGCCGTTTCCGGCAGTCTGAGCGCGGACAGCACCACGCGGACCGCGCTGTCGGTCGCGCTCGACGCCGCGGCGGACGCCGGCGCCGAGACCGAGATGCTCGATCTCGGCGCGGTCGACCTCCCGCTGTACCACCCGGACGAGGACGCGCAGGGGGACAGCGAGGCGCTGAAACGACGAGTGCGGGAGGCCGACGGCGTGCTCGCCGGCACCCCGGTCTACCGCGGCTCCTACTCCTCGACGTTCAAGAACTTCCACGACTTCTGCGGCTCCACCGAGTACGAGCACACCGCGGTCGGCCTGTTGGCGACCGCCGGCGGCGGCTCCTACGGCGGGACGCTGGAACACCTCCGGTCGACGTTCCGGAACGTCCACGCGTGGACGGTCCCCCACGAGGTCGGGATCCGGAACGCCTCGTCGGTCGTTGACGAGACCGGGATATCGGACGACGACATCCGAGAGCGCACGGAGCGGCTCGGCAGGGCCGTCGTCGAGCACGCGGAACGGCTGCGGCGGTAGCGGCGGGAGCGCCGCCGCTGTCGTCTCCCTTCCCGCCGACCCGCCGCCCTTTTGACCGCCTCGCGCATACGGCGTCTATGACCGAACCGGGTGACGAAGACAGTGTCAGCTAACCGGAAGGGCGACCGCCGCGAGCGCGAGCTCGTGAACGCCCTCGACGAGGCGGGGTTCGCCGTAATGCGCGCGCCCGCCAGCGGCGCCGCGACGGAGCGGGAGCTCCCCGACGTGCTCGCCGGCGACGGCGAGGTGTTCTACGCCATCGAGGCGAAATCGAGCGCGGGCGACCCGATCTACCTCACAGGCGAGGAGGTGGAGGCGCTGCTCTTTTTCGCGCGGAACTTCGGCGCGAAGGCGCGGATCGCGGTGCGGTTCGACCGCGAGGACTGGTACTTCTTTCACCCGGGCGACCTGTACACCACCGACGCGGGGTCGTACCGCGTGAAGAAGGAGACGGCGCTCGGCGAGGGGACCGACTTCTCCGAGTTCGTCGGCGACACGCGGAAGGTGACGCTCGACGAGGTGGGGGCCGCCGCCGGAGCGGCCGCCGTCGACCCGGAGACGGAGGAGCGCCGGCAGGTCCTGGAGGCCGTTCGGGACGGTCACATGCCGGTCGAGGACGCGCTGGACGTGCTGTGACCCCCGTGAGGACAGTCGGGCGGCGCGGCGCCACCCCCTCGCTTATCCCTCGCGGCGTCGAACCCCTACGCGAATGAGCGAGGAGTTCGTCCTGCTCGAACCCGACGAGGAGCCCGGCGACGAGTGGGAACAGCTGGACGTCTCCGACACGGAGGCCGACCGGATCGCCCGCCGACAGGACCGCGAATTCGACGAGTTCCGCAAGCGGATCAAAGACACCGAGCAGTTCAAGCTCCAGGAGTCGGTGTTCGACGACGCGACGCTGGCGGCGGTGTACAAGCTCGTGCAGGACGGCTACGTGGACGCCTTCGGCGGACCGGTGTCGACCGGGAAGGAGGCGAGCGTCTTCGAGGCGCTCGGCGGGCAGGCGGGCGAGCGGCCGGAACCCGGATCCGAGGCCGCGGGCGGCGGTCCGGAGGGCGTCACCCCGGAGCGCGAGGTCGCCGTGAAGGTGTACCGGATCAACTCCTCGAACTTCCGGCAGATGCGCGACTACCTCGAGGGCGACCCGCGGTTCGAGGGAATCGCGAGCGACAAGAAGGCGGTCGTGCTGGCGTGGACCCGAAAGGAGTTCGCGAACCTCGAACGGGCGCGGAAGGCGGGCGTGCGCGTCCCCGAGCCGATCGCGGTCCAGCGCAACGTCCTGGTGATGGAGCTGGTCGGACATGCCGAGGACCGGGCCCGGCGGCTGAGCGAGGTGGACGTGGAGAACCCCGAGACCGCCTACGAGGTCGTCCGCGAGTACATGCGTCGGCTCTACCGCGCCGGGCTGATCCACGGCGACCTCTCCGAGTACAACATGATCATCCACGACGGCGAGTTGGTGATCATCGACATGGGACAGGCGGTGACGGTCCACCACCCGAACGCCGGCGAATTCCTCGACCGCGACTGCGAGAACGTGGCGACCTTCTTCACCCGACAGGGGATCGACGTCGACCCCGAGGACCTCCGCGCGTACGTGACGGAGCCGGAGCCCGACCCGAGCGGAGAGCCGGAGCGGGAGTCCGATCAGTAGACGGCGACGCCCCTGACGCCTCCTCGCCGCAGAGCCGCGTCACGCGACCGCACGCCGGAGGCCGCGGAACACGCTTAAAAGGCTCCACCGGGTACTCCATCGCATGCAACACGTGACGGTTCCGCAGGACCGGATCGGCGTCGTCATCGGCGCCGGTGGCGAGACGATGCGGGAGATCGAGGAGCGGGCGAACGTGCGGCTGGACGTCGACTCGGAGTCGGGCAGCGTCGCCATCGAGGAGCGCGACGACCCCGTCGCCGCGATGGTGGCGCCGGACGTGATCAAGGCGATCGGACGGGGGTTCACCCCCGAGACGGCGCTGTCGATCCTCGATCACGACCTCCGGACGCTCGATCTGATCGACCTCTCGGAGCACACCCGCAACGACAACGACCTCCAGCGCAAGAAGGGTCGGATCATCGGTGAGAACGGTCGGACTCGGGAGCTGCTGGAGGAGCTGTCGGGCGCGAACGTCGTCGTCTACGGCTCGACGGTGGGCGCCGTCGGCCAGCCCGAGGAGCTGGAAGTGGTGCGTCGGGCCGTCGGGATGCTGTTGGACGGCGCGCCGCACGGCGCGGTGTACTCGTACCTGGAACGGATGTCGAACGAGCTCGACGACGACGTGAGCTTCAACGCGCCGCAGTAACACCCTCCTTCTAGCGGTCCGGTAAACACTCCCGAAGCCCCAGCCGCTCTGCTTTACGTTGGTTTTATCTCCTCGCGATCGACACGAGCACTCCCGAAGCCCCAGCCGCGAGGCGCTTCGCGCCTCTGGCAGCCGGCGGCGGAGCCGCCGGCGACTGCCCATTCGAGTCCCGCCCGACCACACCCCCACCGCACCTCACGCCTCCCCAGCCTCGGCCGGCGGCGGCCGCGGAACCGCACCGCGTCGCGGCCGCCGCCGGCCTCCCTCGTGCGGACTGCTCGCGCCCGTCGGGCGCTCGCAGGCGCACGCCACCGCGATCCGTATTTCATGTGTACTCGACCTCCCGCCGCTCGATCTGGAGTTCTATATAAAAGGTCGTGTGAACGCCCCGCATACCACTCGACACTCCCTCCCCGTGTTGCGGTTTCGCACGGACCGAACACAAGGTTTATATAGAATCACAAACAATCAATGGCTGTAATGTCACAGCGCCAGCGGATGGGCAACCAGCCCATGATCGTACTTTCTGAAGAGTCGCAGCGTACCTCCGGAAAGGACGCTCAGAACATGAACATCACGGCCGGCAAGGCGGTCGCGGAGTCCGTCCGCACCACGCTCGGCCCGAAAGGGATGGACAAGATGCTCGTCGACTCCGGCGGGTCCGTCGTCGTCACGAACGACGGCGTCACCATCCTGAAAGAGATGGACATCGACCACCCGGCGGCCAACATGATCGTCGAGGTGTCCGAGACCCAGGAGGACGAGGTCGGTGACGGCACCACGAGCGCGGTCGTCGTCGCCGGTGAGCTCCTCGACCAGGCCGAGGAGCTCCTCGACCAGGACATCCACGCGACGACCCTCGCGCAGGGGTACCGCCAGGCCGCCGAGAAGGCCAAGGAGATCCTCGAGGAGGACGCCATCGAGGTCTCCGCGGACGACTACGACACGCTCGTCGAGATCGCCCAGACGGCGATGACGGGCAAGGGCGCCGAGAACGCGAAGGACCTCCTCGCCGAGCTCGTCGTCGACGCCGTCCTCGCGGTCCAGGACGACGACGGCATCGACACGGAGAACGTCTCCGTCGAGAAGGTCGTCGGCAGCTCGATCGACCAGTCCGAGCTCGTCGAGGGCGTCATCGTCGACAAGGAGCGCGTCGACGAGAACATGCCCTACGGCGTCGAGGACGCCAACGTGGCGCTGTTCGACGGCGCCATCGAGGTGAAAGAAACCGAGATCGACGCCGAGGTCAACGTCACCGACCCCGACCAGCTCCAGCAGTTCCTCGACCAGGAGGAGGCCCAGCTCCGCGAGATGGTCGACCACCTCGTCGACATCGACGCCGACGTCGTCTTCGTCGGCGACGGCATCGACGACATGGCCCAGCACTACCTCGCGCAGGAGGGCATCCTCGCCGTCCGCCGCGCGAAGTCCGGCGACCTCAAGCGGCTCGCCCGCGCGACCGGCGGCCGCGTCGTCTCCAACCTCGAGGACATCGAGGCGGACGACCTCGGCTTCGCCGGCTCCGTCGCCCAGAAGGACGTCGGCGGCGACGAGCGCATCTTCGTCGAGGACGTCGACGAGGCGAAGTCCGTCACCCTCATCCTCCGTGGCGGCACCGAGCACGTCGTCGACGAGGTCGAGCGCGCCATCGAGGACTCGCTCGGCGTCGTCCGCACGACGCTGCTCGACGGGCAGGTCCTGCCCGGCGGCGGCGCCCCCGAGGCCGAGCTCGCGCTGCAGCTCCGCGACTTCGCCGACTCCGTCGGCGGCCGCGAGCAGCTCGCCGTCGAGGCGTTCGCCGACGCGTTAGAGGTCATCCCGCGCACGCTCGCCGAGAACGCGGGTCTCGACCCCATCGACTCGCTCGTCGACCTCCGCGCTCGCCACGACGCCGGCGAGTTCGGCGCCGGTCTCGACGCCTACTCGGGCGACGTGATCGACATGGAGGCCGAGGGCGTCGTGGAGCCGCTCCGCGTCAAGACCCAGGCCATCGAGTCCGCCACCGAGGCGGCCGTCATGATCCTGCGCATCGACGACGTCATCGCGGCCGGCGACCTCAAGGGCGGCGGCTCCGACGACGGCGGCGACGAGGGCGGCGCGCCCGGCGGTGCCGGCGGCATGGGCGGCATGGGCGGTATGGGCGGCATGGGCGGTGCGATGTAACCGTCCGATAGGACACCTACACCCACCCACGTCGACCGCAACCGCTTCGCCGGACCGATCCGCCGACCAACCGTCGCGCCCCCCGTCGGGCCGACGACACGCGATTTTTATCGGACGATCGACCGCGTAGCCGGCGGCTCGTCGCAACGCCTCTCCTCGCGACTGGCCTCTTCGAATCCCTCTTCGATACCTGTCGCTCGCGATGTGCTCGCCGCGAGGAGTACGGGCCGGGAGGGATTCGAACCGGAGCCAGAGGTTCCTGCTCGCTTCGCTGCGCGGGCTGCCTCTGGCAGGGTTCGAACCCTCCCTCGGCGACGGCCTCGCGGCTCGCGAAGTGCTCGCCGCGAGGAGTACGGGCCGGGAGGGATTCGAACCCCCGACCGTCCGGTTAAAAGCCGGACGCTCTCCCTAACTGAGCTACCGGCCCAGACACGAATCGGTAGGGACAGACCACGGATAAACGTTTAGAAACCACCCGCGACGGGGCGTCGACGGGTCGACGTCCGGCGGATCCGAAACGATTTCCCGGCGGGTGTCGTCGCCGCGAGCATGGACTTCGACATGCGCGAGTTCGCCGCCGACCTCTGTCGGTTCGCCTCCACCGCCGGCGAGGAGGCGGTCGCGGCCGACTTCGTCGAGGGGCGCCTCGACGACCTCGGCTTCGCGACGTACGCGTGGGACGCCGACCCCGACCTCCTGGCCGACCACCCCTCCTTCCCGGACGACCTCGACGAGTCGGACGTGGCGGGACGCCGGAGCGTCGGGGGCGTCCTCGAAGTCGGCGGCGCGGTCGACGGAGGTGGAGACGAGGACGGGGCCGCCGCCGACGTTCCCACGGTCGTGCTGAACGGCCACGTCGACGTGGTGCCCCCCGAGCCCGCGGAGTGGTCGAGCGACCCCTTCGAACCGGAGTGGGGGGAGACCGACGACGGCGCCGAGACCCTCACCGCCTGCGGTGCGGCGGACATGAAGTCGGGCGTCGCGGCGTGCGTGGGCGCGGCGCTCGACGTGCGCGACCGCGTCGAGCGCGGCGAGCTCGACCTCCCGAACGGGGTCCGAGTCGTCGCCGAGGCGGTCGCGGGCGAGGAGGACGGCGGGTACGGCGCGGCGACCGCGGCGCTCGCGAACCCCTACCCCTTCGAGCGTGATGCGGCGATCGTGGCGGAGCCGACCGAGCTGCGCCCCGTGGTCGCCACCGAGGGCTCGCTGATGGCGCGGCTGGAGCTGACCGGGCGGAGCGCCCACGCCGCAACGCCCTGGCGCGGGGAGGACGTCCTCCCGCGGTTCGAGGCGATCCGGGGTGCGTTCGTGGACCTGGAGACGGAGCGGAGCGAGTCGGTGACACACCCCCTGTACACGGAGTTCCCGGTGCCGTGGCCGGTGGTCTGCGGGACGGTCCGGGCCGGGTCGTGGGCGTCGACGGTGCCGGCGGCGCTCACCGCCGAGTTCCGGATCGGGGTCGCGCCGGGCGAGACGGTCGACGAGGTCGAGGCGGCGTTCCGCGCGCGGCTCGACGAGGTCGTCGCCGAGGACCCGTGGCTGCGAGAGCACCCGCCGACGTTCGAGCGGTTCTCGGTGCAGTTCGAACCCGCCGAGGTCGCCGTCGACGAGCCGATCGTCGAGGCCGCGCGGGCGGGGCTCGTCGACGCCGGCCTCCCGGACGCGGAGCCGACCGGGGCGACGTACGGCGCCGACTCCAGGCACTACGTCGCGGCGGGGGTCCCGACCGTGCTGCTGGGGCCGGGGACCGTCACGGAGGCGCACTACCCGGACGAGACGATCGCGTGGGGGGAGGTCGAGCGCGGGCGAGCGGCGATCGCGAGCGCGGTCGGTCGGTTCGCCGAGCGCTACTCGGCGCCCTCCGCGGCGAAGTAGTCGTCGAGCGCCTCGGCGACGAGCGTCCCCGGGTCGACGTTCCGGTTCGAGGCGCGCCGCCGGAGCTCGACGTAGGTGTCGAGCGGGAGCCGGAGCCCGACGCGGCCGAGCTCGACGCCCGCCTCGCGGACCGCGGTCTCGACGTCGGCCCCGTCGTTGACGGCGGAGGCGATCGAGCGCACCTCGCGGACCGTGAGGTCGCCGTCGATGGCCGCCCACGCGAGCAGGTAGCGGTCGGTGCCGCCGAGGCGGGCGACGTGTTTGGCCGCGCTCGGCGCGATCCGGCCGCTCGCCACCTGTCGGCGGATCGCCTGCGGGAGGTCGTGGACGCGGGCCCACTTGCGGATGAACGCGACGGAGACGTCGTCGCCCGCGCGCTCGGCGGCCGCCTTGTACGATCCGACGCCGCGGACGAGCGCCGCGCACGCGGCCGCCCCCCGCAACATCAGGACGTTGTCCTCGTCGCCGACGTCGCCGGCCGCGAAGCGAGCGACCGTCTCGGCCGCTTCGGCGACGCTCTCGGGATCGGCGGGGTCGAAGCCGACCGCCTCCGCCGCCCGCTCGCCCGTCACCTCCGGGTCGGCCCGGACGACGGGCTCGCCGACGGGCTCGCGGCGGTCCGCGCGGGAGTCCTCGTTCATACCACCCTCTTCGGGTGTACCCACATAAGCGGCCGGCACCGGGGCAGGATTCGCTCACGACCGGGACGGTGCGCGCGACGCCCGAAAAACGCCGGTAGCGTCCCGGAACGAGCGAGGACGCCCCCGCCGTGGCGCCGATGTATATAAACGGAAGACGGACCGGCGTCACGACTCCGCGTCTGTGGCCGGCGCGGTCGGCGCGCTTCCGAGCGCTCCTCGCGTCTCTATGATCTCCCGTCCCCCGCTCGCCGAGCTGTGACCCCGTCGCCCTACTCGCCGTCGGCGCTCGTGAGGAACTCCACGTCGCCGGCGATCACCGCGCTCGCGACGACCGCCCCGCCGACCAGCAGCGCGACGACGAGCGTCGTCAGCGTCGCCGTGAGCGCGCTCCCGCCGACCGCGACGCCGACGAACGCGCCGACGGAGCCGCCGACGCCGCCGGCGATGATCGCGAGCGTCTGTGCCTCGCCCATAGCTGTCGGTTTCCCAACACGGGTGATAAGCGTTCGCGTCAGGGTCTCACGGGTGATAACGGGGGTGTCCGCCGTGAGAACCGGCGCCCGCGAAACCCGATCAGCGCGGGTATTGCCGCCCCAGATCGACGCCGTCCTCCGCTGTCCCGCCCGGGCTCACGCTCCCGGTCCGGTAGCCGGCCATGTCGAGGGTGACGTACTCGAACCCGAGGTCCGTGAGGTGCTCGTGGACCGCGTCGGCGAACGCGGGATCGAGCGCGCGCTCCAGCTCGTCCGGCGCGATCTCGACGCGCGCGAGCCCGTCGTGGTCGCGGACGCGGAACCCCGAAAAGCCCCACTCGCGGAGCACCCGCTCGGCCTTCTCCACGCGGGTCAGCCGCTCCTCCGTCACCGCCAGCCCGGTCGGGATTCGCGAGGAGAGACACGCCATCGACGGCTTGTCGGCGACAGACAGCTCGTACCCCCCGGCGATCTCGCGGACCTCGTCCTTCGAAATCCCGGCGTCCAGCAGCGGCGAGAACACGTCCAGCTCCTCGACCGCGCGCAGGCCGGGCCGGTGGCCCTCGCCGGGGTCGTCGGCGTTCGTGCCGTCGCAGACGGTGTCGATGCCGAGCTCCGTGGCCGTCTCGTACATCCGACCGAGCCGCATCGTCCGGCAGTGGTAACAGCGGTCGCCGTCGTTGGCGACGAAGTTCGGGTCGTCGAGCTCGGAGAACGCGACCGTCTCGTGGCGGATCCCGATCTCGTCCGCGACGCGCCTCGCGTCGTCGAGCTCCGCGGCCGGCAGCGTCTCGCTCCGCGCCGTGCACGCGACCGCGTCGTCGCCGAGGGCGTCTCGCGCGAGCGCGGCGACGACCGCGGAGTCGACGCCCCCCGAGAAGGCGACGAGGACGCCGTCGCGCTCGGCGAGGGCGTCGCGGGCGGCCGCCGCCTTCGCCGCCGTCTCTGGGTCCAGCGAGTCTCGGTCGACGGCGAGGGTGTGGTGGCTCATGCCCCCGCGTTCGCGGGCGGCGGGAAAAAGCGCGTCGGCCGCCGGGCGGGGTTCGACTCGGAGGACGGACCGCCGCGTCGATCCGCTCCGCCCGGATCGCGACCCCCCATCCTTTTGCGGGTTGCCGCGATAGCGGCGAGTAGATGGAGCTGGAGGCGATCCCCGGCGTCGGGGCGAAGACGGCCGCCGCGCTGCGCGAGCTCGACGATCCGATCGCGACCGTCGAGTCCGGCGACGTCGCCGCCATCGCCCGCGCACCGGGCGTCAACGAGGCCCGCGCGGCCCGGATCGCCCGCGGCGCGATCCGTCGCCGTCACGACGACGCGGAGCGGGTGTTGGCGACCGACCGCGCTCGCGAGGTGTACCGCGAGGCGATCGACCTGCTGCGCGAGCGCACCGTCACCGACTACGCCGCGAAGCGACTGGAGACGTTCTACCCGAGCGCGTCCGCCTCGCGGATCGCGGAGGCGCAGACGTTCGTCGAGTCGGCGGTCGAACGCGACCCCGACCCCGCGGTCCGCGAGGCGCTCGCGGGCGTCGAGCCCCTGACCGACCCGCCGACGGTCCGCGTCCGCGACCGCTGTCTCGCGACCGCCGAGGCGGAGACGCTCGCGCGGGCCGAGGCCGCCGTCCCGGAGCTCTCGGTCGAGACCGTCGAGGACGCCCGCGACGTCTCCGAGCTCGCGCGGTCGTACGCGACCGTGATCGTCTTAGACGAGGAGTTCGCCGGACTCGACGTCGAGGGCGACGTCCACGTCCGGCCGGGCGCCCTCGACGACCCCGCCGAGACCGTGCCCGAGCGCCTGCTCGCGTTCTTCGCCGCGAACCGCGAGCGCTTGGAGGCCGCTGCGGCGGTCCACGAGGCCGCCGCGGCGACGGGTGACCCCGTCGCCGACGGCGACCCTGCGGCGGACCCGGACGCCCTCCGCGACGCCCTCGCGCGGCTCGACGACGACGGGACGATCGTCGGCGACGAGGAGCTCGAACGGCTGACCGCCGCCGTCGACGACCTCGACGCCGCGGTGTCGACCGCGGAGTCGGTCGCGGACGACCGGCTGCGGGAGGCGATCCGGGAGCGCGACGTGACGATCGAGGGGACCGACTTCCTCTCGCTCGTCGAGCAGGGCGCCCGCGTCGACTCGCTCTTAGACCGGGAGCTCGCCGACGAGTACGACGAGGCGACTGCCCGCGCCCGCGAGCACCTCGCCGACGCGCTCCGCTTGGAGCCGGAGGAGGCGGAGCTCGCCGCCCGCGTCTTCGGCGACGACCCCTCGTTTCCGATGGACCACGACGAGACGGCCGTCTCTCGGCTCCGAACCGAGCTCTCGGCCGCGCGCGACCGCCGGGCCGCGCGACTGAAGGCCGAGCTGGCGAGCGACCTCGGCGACCTCCGCGAGCCGGTGGAGGAGCTCGTCCGCGACGCCCTCGAACTCGACGTCGAGCTCGCGATCGCGCGGTTCGCCGCCGACTTCGACTGCGCGATGCCCGAGGTGGTGGCCCCCGAGTCGCCCGATCCGGGCTTCCGCATCGAGGGGGGCCGCTCTCCGCTCCTCGACGTCGGCTTCGCGGACGTCGAGCCGGTCGACTACGCCGTGTCGGGCGCGACGCTGCTCTCCGGGGTCAACTCCGGCGGGAAGACGTCAACGCTCGATCTCGTCGCGCTCGTCGTCGTCCTCGCCCAGATGGGGATGCCCGTCCCCGCCGAGTCGGCGGCCGTCGAGCGCTTCGAGGAGATCCACTACTACGCGAAATCGCAGGGGACCCTCGACGCGGGCGCGTTCGAGGCGACGCTCCGAGACTTCGGCGACCTCGTCGAGGGGGCCGACGGCCGGCTCGTCCTCGTCGACGAGCTGGAGTCGATCACAGAGCCCGGCGCCTCCGCGAAGATCATCGCGGGCATCCTAGAGGCGCTCGACGAGCAGGACGCGACCGCCGTCTTCGTCTCGCACCTGGCCCGCGAGATCCGCGACGCGGCCGACTTCGACGTCGCGGTCGACGGCATCGAGGCCGCGGGACTCGTCGACGGCGAGCTCCGGGTGAACCGCTCGCCGAAGAAGGGGCACCTCGCGCGGTCGACGCCGGAGCTCATCGTGGAAAAGCTCGCGGGCGACCGCGACACCGACTTCTACGGGGACCTGCTGGAGAAGTTCTGAGTCGGGAGTCGTCTCACGGTTCGGGGGCGCTCTCTCTCAGTCGACGTCGAGCTCCGCCGTCACCGTGATCTCGACGTCGAGCGGCGCGGGGAGCCGGGACACCTCCACGCAGGTCCTCGCCGGGTACGGCGCCGAGAGGAACGACCGGTACGCCTCGTTCACCGCGTCGTAGTCGTCCATGTCGGTGAGGTAGACGGTCGCCGACACGATCGCGTCGGCGGTCGTGCCGGCCGCCTCCAGTATCGCGGCGACGTTCGCGAGCGTCTGCGTCGTCTGCTCGGCCACCGACTCGGGCGCTTCGCCGGTGTCGGGATCCACGCCGGTCTTCCCCGAGACGTGAACCGTGCCGCCGGAGACGATCCCCTGCGAGTACGGGCCGAGGGCATCCGGTACGTCGTCGGTCGTGATCTCTTGCATCGGTCGGAGCGACGTCGCGTCGCGGCATCAAGGTGCGGGCCGCGAGAGAGCCCGCCCGCCGGGTTCCAGCCTCGGCCGCAGCGCCCCGCCGCGAACGTTCAGATCAACACCGCCCGCGCCAGCCCGAGGAAGACGACGAAGCCCAACACGTCGGTCGCGGTCGTGATGAAGATGGTCGCCGACGTCGCCGGATCGTACCCGACTGTGTCGAGGACGAGGGGCGTGAGCGCGCCGAAGAACCCCGCGATGACGAGGTTCGCCACCATCGAGACGCCGATCACGGCGCCGAGCAGGACGCCGAACTCGCCGTACGAGAAGGCGGTCGAGACGACGGCGACCAGCGCGCCGGTGATGAGCCCGTTAGCCGCGCCGGCGATCGCCTCGTTGGCGACGACGCGCTTGCCGGTCGAAAGCGACACCTGCCCGAGCGAGATCCCGCGGACGGTGACCGCCATCGACTGCGTGCCCGCGTTGCCCCCCATCCCGGCCACGACCGGCATGTAGGCGGCGAGGATGGCGACGGCGGCGATCGTCGACTCGAACAGCCCGACCACGACCGCGGCCACGAACGCGGTGGCGAGGTTGAGGACCAGCCACTTGTACCGCCGCCGGACCTTCACGACGGGCCCGTCGAGAACGCTCTCCTCTTCGGCGACGCCCGTGAACTCGTACAGCGTCTCCCCGACCGTTTCGCCGAGCACCGTCAGGAGGTCGGTCGCGTAAATCGCGCCGAGGATGTCGTCGTCCTCGTCGAGCACCGCGACGGTCCGCCCGCTGTTCTGGCGGAACACCGTCAACACCTCCTCGTCGGCGCGGTCGTACCGGACCGACGGCGTCTCCCGCACGTAGTCGGTGATCGCGTCCGTCTCCGGATCGGCGGCTGAGAGCGCCGCGCCGGGCAGCTCGCCGAGGAGCACGTCGTCGTCGGTGACGAAAATCGTCGGCATCCGCCCCGTCCGCTCCTCGAAGCGCCGGACGCGTTCCGTCACCGCGTCGAAGGACCGATCGGCGTCGACGGTGACGTAATCCAGATTCATCACCCCGGCCGCGCTCTCCGGGTCGAACGACAGCAGGAAGTCGACCTTCTCTCGGCGGGCGGCGTCGAGCGTCGCGAGCAGCGTCTCTCGGGTCTCCCCGTCGACGTATCCGAGCACGTCCGTGACCTCGTCGGGATCGAGCCGGTCGAGGAACGACTCCAGCTCCGCCCGGCTCATGTCGGCCGCGACCGCGGCCCTGACGTCGGCCGTGAGCGCGAAGAAGGCGTCGCGCCACTCCCGCTCCGGCAGGGACGTGAACCGCTCTCCGGGCCTCGACGACATGGCGATCGCCGCCCGCGGATCCTCCGTCTGACTGCTCATGTACGAAAGGTACGGGAGTCACACAAAACGATACCGGGACCTCCGGGTGCGTTTCCCGCCCGTCGCCCGTCGCGTCCCGGTCCGCCTTCGTGCTCCCGCTCAGTCGTCGTCGGCGGCCGCCGGCTTCCGTCGGTCGTCCCGCGGCCCCGCGATGTCGACGTCGGGGAGCATGTCGCGGAGGTACCGCCCGGTGTGCGAGCCGTCGTCGCGGGCGACCCCCTCGGGAGTCCCCGCGGCGACGAGCTCGCCGCCGCCCTCGCCGCCCTCGGGGCCGAGGTCGATCACGCGGTCGGCGTTCTTCACCAGGTCCAGCTCGTGTTCGATGACGACCACGGTGTTGCCGCCGTCGACGAGGCGGTGGAGCACGTCGATCAGCTTGCGCTCGTCCTCCTTGTGAAGCCCCGTCGTCGGCTCGTCGAGCAGGTAGAGCGTGTCTCCCGTCGCCTTCTTGCCGAGCTCCTCGGCCAGCTTCACGCGCTGGGCCTCGCCGCCGGAGAGGGTGGTGGAGGGCTGGCCGAGCTCCATGTAGCCGAGACCGACGTCCTTCAGGAGCTTCAGTCGGCGCTGGAGCCCCCGGTGACTCTCGAAGAAGTCGTACGCCTCGTCGACGCTCATGTCGAGCACGTCCGAGATGGTCGCGCCCTTGTACGTGACGTCGAGCGTCTCGTCGTTGTAGCGCGCCCCGCCGCACTGCTCGCAGGGGACGTACACGTCCGACAGGAAGTTCATCTCGATCTTCACGGTCCCCTGGCCGCCGCACTCCTCGCAGCGTCCGCCCTTCACGTTGAACGAGAACCGCCCCTTCTCGTAGCCGCGCCGCTTGGCGAGCTTGGTCTCCGCGAACAGCTCGCGGACGTAGTCGAACACGTCGGTGTACGTCGCGGGGTTCGAGCGCGGGGTTCGGCCGATCGGCGACTGGTCGATCAGCCGCACCGTCTCGATCCGGTCCGTCCCGTCGATCCCGTCGTGCTCGCCGGGGTCGACCGAGGTGTTGTCGTTCATCTCGCGGACGAGCCCCTTGTACAGCACGTCGTGGACCAGCGTCGACTTCCCGGAGCCGGAGACGCCGGTGACGGTCGTCAGCGTGCCGAGCGGGATCGAGACGTCGAGGTCCTTGAGGTTGTGCTGGCGCGCGCCCCGAACCGTCAACTCGCCGTCCGGCTCCCGGCGCTCCTCGGGCACCGGGATCTCCTTCCGACCCGAGAGGTAGTCGGCGGTGACCGAGTCGTCGGCCGCGACGATGTCGTCGAAGTCGCCCTGCGCGACGACCTCGCCGCCGCGCTTGCCGGGGCCGGGCCCCATGTCGATGATCTCGTCGGCGCGGCGCATCGTCTCCTCGTCGTGCTCGACGACGACGAGGGTGTTGCCGAGGTCGCGCAGCCCGGTGAGCGTGTCGAGCAGGCGGTCGTTGTCGCGCTGGTGGAGCCCGATCGACGGCTCGTCTAAGACGTAGAGCACGCCCACCAGCCCGGAGCCGACCTGCGTCGCGAGCCGGATGCGCTGGCTCTCGCCGCCCGAGAGCGTCGACGCCTCGCGGTCGAGCGTGAGGTACTCCAGGCCGACCTCCTCCATGAAGCCGAGCCGCGCTCGGATCTCCTTTAAGATCTCCTCGGCGATCTTCGTGTCGCGCTCGCCGAGCCGCGCTTCCATCCCCTCGAAGTGCGCTCTGGCGTCGGCGATCGACAGCCGGTTCACCTCGGTGATCGGCGTACCGTCGACGAGGACGTGCCGCGACTGCTCTTTCAGGCGGGTGCCCTCACACGCCGGGCACGTCGTCACGGCCATGAACTCCTCGATGTGGTCGCGGGCGCGTTGCGAGTCCGTCTCGACGTGACGCCGCTCCAGGTTCGGGATGACGCCCTCGAACCGCTCGGTCTTCTCGCGGGTACCGTTCTTCGTGGTCCACTCGAAGTGGACGACGTCGTCGGTGCCGTAGAGGAACTGCCGCCGAACCGCCTCGTCCAGCTCCTCGAAGGGGGTCGAGAGCGAGACACCGAAGTGCTCGGCGACGTTGTCGAGCTGGCGGGAGTAGTAGGTGCGGTCGTAGCTCCACGGCTCGAACACGCGCTTCAGGGGCTTCGAGGGGTCAGCGATTACGAGGTCCTCGTCGACCTCCTTCGTGGAGCCGATCCCCTCGCACTCGGGGCAGGCGCCGTACGGGCTGTTGAACGAGAACGAGCGCGTCTCGATCTCGGAGAACTGGAAGTCGGAGTTGGGGTTGCCGAGCTCCTCGGAGAACTCGACGACCAGCCGGTCGTCGCCGTCGGCGTCCTCCGCGAGCGACCCGGTCGAGCGCGTGTTGGAGGCGAAGGGCACGTCCTCGGGCGGGTCCGGGACGATCAGCTTGAGCGCGCCGCCCGCCTCCTCTAAGGCGGTCTCGACGGAGTCGGTGATCCGCGAGCGGGCGTCGGGCGACACCCGGACGCGGTCGACGATCACGTCGATCGTGTGGTCGTAGTTCTGGTCGAGGTCGGGCGAGTCGAGCGTCAGGTCCATCGGTTCGCCGTCGACCTCGACGCGGGCGTACCCGTCGCTCACGAGCTCCTCGAACAGCTCCTCGAAGGCGCCCTTCTGGTCGCGGACCACCGGCGCGGCGACCTTCGCGCGGGTCCCCTCGGGGAGCTCGAGGATCTGTGCCACCATGTCCTGTGCGGACTGCTCGCCGACCTCCTCGCCGGTGATCGGGTCGTACTGGGTGCCGATCCGGGCGTACAAGAGCCGGAGGTAGTCGTGCAGCTCGGTGACGGTCCCCACGGTCGAGCGGGGGTTGTTCGCCGCGTTCTTCTGGTCGATGGAGATCGCGGGCGAGAGCCCCTCGACGGCCTCCACCTGCGGTTTGTCCATCTGTCCGAGGAAGTTGCGGGCGTACGCCGACAGCGACTCGATGTAGCGGCGCTGTCCCTCGGCGTAGACGGTGTCGAACGCGAGCGACGACTTCCCCGACCCGGAGAGGCCGGTGACGACGGTGAACTCCTCGCGCGGGATCCGGACGTCGAGGTCCTTGAGGTTGTGCTCCTCGGCGCCGCGGACCTCGATGTAGTCCTTGCTCATCTCGTCCGCTCTTTGCGGGCGCGCGCGGGAATACCCGTCGGTTTCGGCGGAATCGCCTCGTCTGTTTCGACGAGATCTCAGCCGCCGGCCGGTGCGGCAGCGGCCGTCACGCGGCGACGGTCTCGCCCCCTCAGCGTCCGATCGCCTTCGAGGGAGGCGAGAGGTTCCGTCGACCCCCCAGCGTGACGAGGAACAGGACCCCGATGCCGACGCCGTACGCCGCCATCAGCGGGAGCGTCGCGAGGAACATCGTGATCACGTCCGCGGGGGTGAACACCGCGGCGAACAGCATGATCCCGATCGTGACCTCGCGCCACCGGCTCCGGAACGTCCGGTAGGGGACGCCGGCCTTGTTCAACAGCACCATCGCGATCGGGATGTCCGCGAGGAACCCGATCCCGATCGTCGTGTAGATGACGAGCCAGAGGAAGTCGCTCACCTGGTAGGTGATCACCATGTCGGCCAGCCGCGCGTCGGTGACGAGCCAGCCGATGAGCCCGGGCGCGATGTAGGCGTAGCCGAGCGCGAAGCCGCCGAGCATGCCACCGAACAGCGCGCCGGTCCAGAGGTACACCTGCCAGATCCGCCCGGCCACGAAGCCGCGCTCGCGCAGGGCCGGCCACGCGTAGTAGAGCACGACCGGGAACACCGCGAGGAGCCCGACCAGGACGGAGAACTTCACCATGAATATCAGCGCCTCGACCGGGTGGAGCGTGATGATGTTGATCCCGCCCTCGATCTCGGCCGGGACGCGCGATTCGAGGTCGTTGCGCACCGTCGCGAGTCCGCCGAGGTACAGCCACGTGAACACGGCCGCCATCACGGAGCCGAAGACGGCGACGAGACGGAACGACCGCGAGCGCAGCGAGTCGAAGATGAACTTCAGGTCCGTGTAGTAGCCGCCGATGTCGTCTTCCGCCTCCTCCTCGTCGCCGTCGGTGAACTCGGAGAGGAACGTTGAGCTCGCCCGGGAGGTCCGGTTCTGCATCGTGCCCATCAGGCCGCCTTCGCCCCCCGCGTCGCCGGCCGCGGCGGAGCCGTCGGCGTTGCCGGCGCTCGCGTCGCCTGCGTCGCCTGCGTCGCCCTCCCCGCTCTCGCTCACCTCGTCGAAGCGGTCGAGGATCGCCTGCGCCTTCTCCGGGTCGTCGTCGTCGATCGCCGCCTGCGCGAGCGCGAGCGACTCCCCTTCGTCCATCGCCGCGAAGGCCTCGTCGGGGGCGGCGCGCACGCCGGCGGCGTCGAGTTCGCCCACGTCGATGGCAGTCGGGTCGCCGTACTGGTACCCCGCGCTCGTCGTGTCGAGGTCGGCGTAGACGGCCCACAGCGTCGCGACGGCCGCGAACGCGAGCGCCCAGGCGACGGCGTAGCCGGTCGTCGCCGTCACGGGATCGGTACCGAGTCCGGCGCCGGGTTCGAGGAACCGCCAGCTGCTGCCGGTCAGCCGGAGGAGGTCGTTGACGGCGGTCCGACCGCCGTACTCGTAGAAGGCGTACACGAGCCCGCCGCCGAGGACGGTCGCGCCGCCGACGACGTTCCAGTGGTTCCGGATGGCGCCGAGCACGTTGATGCCGTCGGGGCTCCGCTGCGCCGTGACGACGAGCTTCGCGAGGTAGAGGCTGAAGCCGTACAGCGCGGTCAGGGGGAACGCCCACATCAGCTGAGTGAACGGGTCCGGCGGCGAGAACATCGCACCGAACACGAAGATGAGGACCACCGCGTGGCGCCACTTGTCGCGGAACGTCTCGTACTGGACGATCCCGGTGTACGAGAGCCCGGTGACGAGAAGCGGCATCTGTCCGGCCAGCCCGAACGACAGCGAGAGGAAGACGATGAACTCCGTCCACATCACGATGGAGTAGGTGGGCTCGATCCCGGCCTCCAGCCCGAAGCCGGCCAGGAACGAGAACATGAGCGGGAAGAACGCGTAGATGCCGTACGCGACGCCGAAGCTGAAGAGGCCGACGCCGAGGAGTCCGAGGAGGGCCAGCTTCCAGCGCGAGACCGGCGACTGCGGCCACGCGCCGCGGGCGCGGAGCTCGTCGCGAGAGACGTAGACGAGCGGGGGTATCGCGGTGATCGCGCCGACGATCAGCCCGATCTTCGCCTGGAGGAGGATCACCTCGAACGGAGTGGTCGCGATGACGTCGGCCTCCGCGGCGACCGCGGGGGACATGTTCGACTTCGTGACGTTGTACAGGAACTCCCAGACGTACATGCGGAGCGCCCAGAACGTCGCGAGGAATCCCAGCAGGAAGACGACGAACACCTTCTGAAGGTCCTTCTGGATCGACCGGAGGAACACCTTCGCCGACTCGCGTCCCTCCGCGAGCGACTGCTGGGTGTCCTCGTCGAGGGCACTCGCCATACGGGAGGGAACGTCCGTCGCCGTTATCAACCTTTTTCAACGGCCTCGGCGGCCGCGATCTTCGATTCGGCTCGGCTCCATCCGAAAAGGCCTATAATCACCCGGTGGCGTAGAAGAAGTGAATGGACGACTCGGACCGGTCGCGTGACGAGCCATCGGCCCCCGAGGACGACTCGGTCGCCGCCGCCTCCAGCGGTGACGGCGCCGAGACGGAGGGAGACGCCCCCGACACGGTCGCGTCGGACGCCGGGGAGTCGCGGTCGACCGCCCCGGACGCGTCCGAGGCCGACGATGGTAGTGGAGAGTACGAGGACGACGAGGAGCAGGAGGACGATGAGGAGCAGGAGGACGTCGAGAAGCGCGACGCGGCGGCGGAAGATCCGGACGCGGAAGAGACCGACGGGGGAACGCCGGCGACGACCGGGGACGCCGCCGACGCCGTGACCGTCGAAGGCGCCGCCGACGCTGCGACCGTGGAGGACACCACCGTCGTCGAAGACGACGCGACCGACGACGAGTTCACGGGATTAGACGCCCCGGAGTCCGACGAGGAGATGCCGCTCGCGGATCACATCGAGGAGATGATGCGGCGGCTCGCCGTCGTGTTCGCCATCGGCGGGCTGGCGACGCTCGTCGTCGTGACGGAGTCGACGGAGCTCATCAACTACTTCTGGAGCTACCACATCCCGGCGCCGCTGGAGAACCGACCGCGGCTGTACGGCCCCCTCGAACTCCCGCTCACGCGGCTCAAGGTCGCCGGTCTCGCGGGCGTCGTGGTCGGGCTCCCCGCGTTCGTCTACCAGACGTACCGGTTCATGAAGCCCGGCCTGTACGAGAACGAGCGGCGTTACTACCTCGCGGCGGTCCCGACGAGCCTCGTGCTCGGCGGGATCGGGATCGCGTTCGCGCACTTCCTCGTGTTGCCCGCGATCTTCTCGTATTTCACCACCTACACCTCCGACGCCGCGACGATCGCCTTCGGCCTCGCTGAGACGTTCAACCTGATCGTCATCATGCTCGCGTTCATGGCGATCGTCTTCCAGATCCCGCTTTTCATCATGCTCGCGATCATGATGAACCTCGTCACCCGCCAGTGGCTGGAGGCGAAGCGGCTGCTGTTCTGGGGGGCGTTCCTCGGGATCGCGTTCCTCTTCAGCCCCGACCCGACCGGGATGGCGCCCATCATCGTGACGCTCACGATGATCGTCCTATACGAGGGGACGCTGGCGATACTGCGCTGGACCGGGAACTGATCGCGATTCTGGTTCCACAGGCGCGTCGCCGTCGCAGCGAATCTTCGGGACTCAGATCGGTCGTGTGTCGCTGATCGGTTCCGTCGAACCGCATCGTGCGCACACCTATACGTTGTACCGTGCTAGAGCGGCTCATGCAGGAGTTCACCCTTCGAGCGGACGACACCGGAACGATCGAACTCGTCTGCGAGCGGAGCGACGAAGAGGCCCCCGCGCCTCGCGTGCGCTCGTTCGCCGGACGCGACGAGTTCGGGCTGCTCGTCGACGACCTGACGCCCGGAGAACGAGTACTGCTGTTCGTCGACGACGCCCACTTTGAACAGTAGCGCCGAGCGTCACTTCCGTCTCCGGCGCTCGGTATGACGTGCCCGCTCTCCAATCGCCGGCTGCGAGAGGGATCGGCCCCTCGCCGTTCACGGCTCCCCGCGGCGTTCACCGGAACGACATTTATACGCCTCTACATCGACCGTTCACTGGCCATGTCCAAGGATATGTTTACAGAACCGGGGGAGAGCGGCGACGGATGGGTCGATGTTCGAATGACGAATCCGGAAAAAGGGGAGTGGGATATCGACCTCGTGGTCGTCGACGGCCGGGTCGACTACGTCGACGTACGCATTCGGCCGGACCTGCTCGGTGCGTTCGTGGACTGTCTCATCGGCGATCTCGGCGAAGACCGGGCCGGTCGTCTGCTGGCGGGGATCGCCGAACGGAACGGCATCGACCTCGCCGCCCGTCCTGAAGACGAGTGACCGCGGACCGAGCGACGCCCGATACTAACACGCCGTCTCTTCCCGCGCTCGACGGAGTTCGACGGGCGAGTGACTTCCGCCGCTCTCACTCCCCGCCGAGCAACTCGACGAGCAGCGCGTTCTGCGCGTGCATCCGGTTTTCGGCCTGGTCCCACACCAGGGCGCGGTCCGACTCCAACACGTCGTCGGTGATCTCCTCGCCGCGGTGCGCGGGCAGGCAGTGCATCACCTTCACGTCCGTGCCGGCGAGCAGATCGCCGTTCACCTGAAACCCGTCGAAGGCGGCGAGCTTCTCCTCGCGTTGGTCCTCCTGTCCCATCGAGATCCAGACGTCCGTGTAGACGACGTCGGCGCCGTCGATCGCGGCGGCGGGGTCCGTCGTCGGCTCCACGTCCGCGCCGAACTCGGCGGCGCGGTCGAAGACGGCGGGGTCCATCCCGTAGTCGGCGGGGGTGGCGACGGAGACGTCGATCCCGGCCATCGCCGCGCCGACGACGAACGACTGCCCGACGTTGTTGCCGTCGCCGACCCACGCGACCGTCGCGTCCTCGCCGACCGTCTCGCGGATCGTGAGGAGGTCGGCGAGCGTCTGGCAGGGGTGCGCCTCGTCGGTGAGCCCGTTGATCACGGGACAGTCCGCGTACGCGGCGAGCGTCTCGACGTCGGCGTGGTCAAAGAGTCGAGCCATCACCCCGTCGACGTACCGACCGAGCACCCGGGCGGTGTCGCGCAGCGGCTCGCCGTGCCCGAGCTGGATGTCGTCCGGCCCGAGGAACATCGCGTGGCCGCCCAGTCTGGTCATCCCCGTCTCGAAGGAGACCCGGGTGCGGGTCGAGGGCTTCTCGAAGATCATCCCGAGGGTCGCGTCGTCGAGTCGGGGGTCGGTCTCGCCCGCCTTCATCGCGGCGGCGCGCTCCAGCAGGGCGTCCAGTTCGGCGGGCGTCACGTCGTCGATGTCGAGGAAGTCGTCGGTGGCGAGTGGCATCGTGGGTGGGTGGTGGTGTGGTGTGCGGGTGGTGGTGTGCTGTCGTTCGAAAACGCGTGTCGGGGTGACGAGACGGTGCGTTACAGTCGCTCGCGGCAGACGTCGGTCAGGACGGTCACGGCGCGGTCCAGCTCGGAGAGCGGGAGCCGCTCGTCCGGCGCGTGGTCCAGGTCGGAGTTCCCGGGGCCGTAGGTGACCATCGGGCAGTCCCACGCGGCCGCGAAGAGGTTCATGTCGCTCGTGCCGGTCTTCCGCAGCAGTCGGACGTCGCCGCCCGCGGACCGGATCGCGACGCGGAACGCCCGCGCCAGCTCCGTCCGGGGGCTCTCCATCACCGGCGGCATCGGCTCGCCCCAGTGGACCGAGCCGGTCGAGAGCTCCGCCTCCGCGAGCTCGTGGACCTCGTCGACCGGGCGGGCGGGCGGGATCCGCAGCTGGACGTCCATCGTCGTCTCCACGGCGAGCCCGTCGTCGCTCAGCCCGCCGTCAATCGAGATGGGCTTGGTCGTCACTTGGTCGAACACGGCGGTCTCCGAGTCGTCCGGGGTGAACGCCTCCTCGACGCCGTGCCACCAGTCGATCGCGTGCTGGATCGCGTTCGGCTCCGGCCGCGAGGAGTGGCCCGACTCGCTCGTGTTCACGTACGTCCCCTCCAGCAGCCCGCGGTAGCCGAGCGTGATCCCGGTCCAGCCGGAGGGCTCACCGTTGATCACCGCCGCCGGCGCGTCGCGGTCGCCGATGAGGTGCCGCGCGCCGCCGGAGTCGACCTCCTCGCGGACGACGCCCGCGAAGGAGACGCCGGTCTTCACCGCCGCGACCGCCATCGCGACCAGCGGCCCCGTCGCGTCGACCGTCCCGCGGCCCCACAGCACGGGCTCGCCGGGCTCGCCGACGCGGACCTCGGACGGGTCGGGCAGCTCGCCCTCGGGCGGTGCCGGCCGCACCTCGACCGGGATGTCGCCCGGCACCGTGTCGACGTGCGAGGTCAGGAGGACGGCGTCGTTCGCGGGCGCCCGGACGTTGCCGACCTCGTCTATCCAGGCCTCCCGGCCGTTCGCCTCGAAGAAGTCGACCAGCCGCTCCGCCGCCCGCTCCTCCTCGCCCGACGGCGAAGGGATCGACACCATGTCGTACAGCAGCTTCCGGGCCGGCGTGTCGCAGGCCGCGGGGTAGCCGCCGCCCGCGACGACGTCGGTTCCGGCCGCGGACGAGTCGGTCGCCGCCTTCGCCTCGCCGCCCGCCTCCGTCTCCTCGTCGCTCTCGCGTCCCTTGCCGGTCGCCATCACCCGATCACCTCCGCGAGGGCGTCCACGACCGCGTCGGCGTGGTCGCGCTCGATCGTGAGCGGCGGCAGGAGGCGTAACACGGTCCGGCCCGCGGGGAGCGCGAGGATCTGGTGATTCAACGCCAGCTCCCGCAGCAGGCGGTTCGACCCGCGCTTCACCTCGATCCCGATCATCAGTCCGTCGCCGCGCACGTCGCGGATCTCGTCGCCGAGGCGCTCCTCGATCTGTCCGCGGAGGTAGGATCCCACCTCGGCGGCGTGACCGGGGAGCCCCTCGCGCTCGATGACGTCGAGGGTGGCGCCCGCGGCCGCGGAGACGACCGGACCGCCCGAGAACGTCGAGCCGTGGTTGCCGGCGTCCTCGGCGATCCAGTCGCGACACAGCGTCGCGCCGATCGGGAGCCCGCTCGCGAGCCCCTTCGCGGTCGTGAGCACGTCCGGGACGACGTCGTGTCCCTCCGCCGCCCACAGCGAGCCGGTGCGGCCGAGCCCGGTCTGGATCTCGTCCAGTATCATCGCCGCACCCGCCTCCTCCGTCGCCTCGCGGACGGCCCGCAGGTACGCCGTCTCGGCGGGGTTGATTCCGCCCTCGCCCTGCAGGGGCTCCAATATCACCGCGGCGGTCTCGTCGTCGACCGCGTCGCGCATCGCCCCCGCGTCGCCGTACTCGACGAACTCGACGCCGCCGGCGAGCGGCTCGAACCCCTGCTTGTACTTCTGCTTCCAGGTGGTCGCGAGCGACCCCATCGTCCGGCCGTGGAACCCCTGGGTCGTCGCGACGATCTTCTCCCGGCCCGTCGCGTGCCGGGAGAACTTCAGCGCGGCCTCGTTGGCCTCCGTACCGGAGTTACAGAGCCAGACCCCGTCGACGTCGCCGGGGCCCGCCTCGGAGAGCCGCTCGTACAGCGCCGTCCGCGCCGCGTGCGGGTACGACGCCTGCACGTACAGCAGCTCCTCCAGCTGGTCCGTCGCGGCGTCGACGACCTCGGGGTGGCAGTGGCCGACCGGCGTACAGGCGTAGCTCGCGCCGAAGTCGAGGTACTCGGTGCCGTTCGCGTCGGTGAGATACACCCCGTCGCCGGAGGCGATCTCGATCGGTTTCTCGGAGAAGACGAAGCCGCTCACGCCGTCTCCCCCTCCGTTTCGGTCCGTTCTGCAACTGCAGAGCGGTTAATCGTCGTCCCCGCGCCGCCGAGCGCGGCGACGATCGGATCGGCGGCGTTGGCATCGGCGACGACGACGCGCCCGGAGCCGCCCGAGAGCGCCTCCTTCGCGGCCATTACCTTCTTGCCCATGAAGCCCTCCGCGGCGTCCTCGACGGCCGCCAGCTCGTCCGGCGTCGTCGCCGACTCGATGAGCGTGTCGGGGTCGTCCGGATCCGCGTACACGCCCGCGACGTCGGTGAGCAGGACGAGGTCCGCGCCGAGCGCGCCCGCGACCGCGGCGGCCGCCCGGTCGGCGTCGGCGTTGACCGGGGTGACGCCGCCGTCGCTCTCTCTCCCCTCCATCGGGGGCGAGACGACGGGAGTGTAGCCGTCGGCGAGGAGCCCGGAGAGGAGGTCGGCGTTCACCGACTCGATCCGACCGGAGTGCTCGCCGCGGCGGATCTTCTTCTTCCCGTCCTCGACCACGCGGACCGCCGACTTGCGGGGCCCCGAGAGGAGCCCGCCGTCGACGCCCGAGAGTCCGACCGCGTCGACGCCGGCCTCGCGGAACCGCGCCGTCAGCTCGGTGTTGAGTTTGCCGGCCATCGCCATCGTGAACGCCTCCATCGTCTCCGCGTCGGTGAACCGGCCCGTGACGCCGGAGGCGGACTCGACGTACTCCGGCTCCATCCCGAGCCGCTCGATCGTCTGGTCGACGACCGTCGAGCCGCCGTGGACGACGACGACCGGGCGCCCGTTGACGGCGAGGTGCGCGACGTCGCCGACCGCGCCGGCCGGGTCGACCGCCTTCGCGCCGCCGATCTTGACGACGACCGGGGGCTCGTCGGGGATCTCCGTTCCGCCGTCCGCGCTCGCGCCGCCGGCGTCGGTCGACTCCCCGCTCATGGCGACCCCACCGGGTGGAGCCCCTGGAACTCGAGGCCCGCGGTCTCGGGCAGTCCGAGCGCGACGTTCGCCGCGTGGACCGCCTGTCCCGCGGACCCTTTCATCATGTTGTCGATCGCCGAGAAGACGACGACGCGCCGGTTGCCGGGGTCGAGTTCGAAGCCGACCTCGGCGTGGTTCGTCCCGGCGACGGACTTCGGCTCGGGGTAGCGGTAGACGCCGCCCCCGCCGGAGACGATACGCACGAACGGCTCGTCGGCGTACGCGCCGCGGTACGCCCCCCACAGGTCCCCCTTCGAGACGGGTCCGTCGGGGAAGACGTGGCAGGTCGCGCTCGCGCCGCGCACCATGTCGACCGCGTGGACCGTGAAGGAGACCGAGAGACCGAGGTACGCCTCGATCTCCGCCTCGTGGCGATGCCCGGTCGGGGCGTACGGGCGCACCACGCCGGAGCGCTCCGGGTGCGAGGAGGCCGCGCCGCCGCCGGCGCCGCCCTCCGAGGAGCCGACCTTCACGTCGACGACGACCTCGCCCGCGTCGGGGCCGAGCGCGCCCGCGTCCACGAGCGGCTTCAGCCCGAGGATCGTCGCGGTCGCGTTACAGCCCCCGCCGGCGATCAGATCGGCGCCGGGGAGGTTCTCGCGGTTGATCTCGGGGAGCGCGTACTCCGCGCGCTCCAGGTACTCCGGCGACTCGTGGCCGTCGTACCACTCGTCGTAGGCGTCGGCCTCGGGCAGCCGGAAGTCCGCGGAGAGGTCGACGACCGTGTCGGCGGCCTCGAAGTACTCGTCGATCCGCCCCATCGAGACGCCGTGGGGCGTCGCCGAGAAGAGGACGTCGACGGACTCCAGGTCGTCGGGATCCGAGAAGCGCAGGTCGAGCCCGCGCAGGTTCGGGTGCGAGCGCCCGACGGTCATGTTGTCGGCCGACCGCGACGTCGCCTGCACGACCTCGAAGTCGGGGTGACCGGCGAGGATCCGCAGCAGCTCGCCGCCGGTGAAGCCGGTGCCGCCGACGACGCTCGCGGTGTACGTCTCGTCGGGGCTCGCGTCCGCCGACGGCTCCGTCTCGTCGCCGACGCTCATGGTGCGACCTCCTCGCTCTCGTCGGCCCACGCGGCCGCCTTCGCCTCCAGCCAGTCGACGACCCCCGCGGGGACGTCGACGTCGGTGGCCGAGTCGAGCGCCTTGAACTCGACCGTGTGGTTCACCTCGTGGACGGTGTACTTGCTGGAGTCGGATCCCCCAACTTCCATCAGGTCGACGCCGAGCAGCCCGCCGCCGACCGCGTCGCTGGCGCGCTCGACCAGCTCGATCGCCCGGTCGTCGAGGTCGAACGACCTCGTCTCGCCGCCCTTCGCGGCGTTCGTGAGCCAGTGGTCGGACGAGCGCGTCATCGCGGCGATCGGCTCGCCGTCGACCGCCAGCACGCGGACGTCGCGGCCGGGCTTGTCGACGAACTCCTGGACGTAGAACACCTTGTGCTCGTAGTGGCCGAGCGTCTCCTTGTGCTCTAAGATCGCCTCGGCCGCGTTCCGCGAGTCGATCTTCGCCATCAGCCGGCCCCACGAGCCGACGACGGGCTTGAGCACGCAGGGGTAGCCGAACGACTCGATCGCCTCTAAGGCGGCGTCCTTGGTGAACGCGACCTCGGTCGCCGGGGTCGGGACGTCCGCCTCCGCGAGCGCGAGCGAGTTCTTCGCCTTGTCGGCGCAGATTTCGCCCGTCTCGGGCGAGTTCACGACCGGAACGCCGTAGCTGTCGAGGAACCGCGTCGCGTACAGCGACCGGCTCGTCGACAGACAGCGGTCGACGACGATGTCGAGGCCGTCGACGTCCGCCGTCGTCGACTCCAGGCCGAACCGCTCCTTCCGGACGTCGATCTTCTCGACCTCGTGGCCCCGGTCGCGGAGCTCGTTGAGCAGCAGCTTTTCGTCCTTCCGGATCCGGGAGTAGAGGATCCCTACGCGCATGTCGACCACTCGCGTGTCTCGACCGCGGCGATCGTCGCCATCTACTCGCCCCAGTCCTCCTCGAGTTCGGGCGCCTCCTCCAGCGTGACGGGGTCCAGCGAGATGACCTCCAGCTCGGTCCCGGTGACCGGACTGTCGATGATCTCGCCGACCTCGACGTCGGCCGGAAGCTCGATCTCCTCGCCCGTGATCGGGTCCTCTGCCAGCAGCGTGTCGGTGTCGCTCGTCATCGTGCCAGACACTCGGCCACGAACGGGCATAAAGGCTTCGAACTTATCGGATAAATTACATAAACTGGATCGGCCGCTAACGGAAGCAGATCGACGAAATAACGCCGTATCGAGATCGGATATCAGATCTCGGTAGTAAGTGAGTCCCCTTACGGGGACGGTCGTCGGCGTCGGTCGGGGTGGGCCCGACCGGGACGCCACCGATCTGATCGGCGCCGATCGAGCCGATCGCTCGGTGACCGTCGCGGCTCAGACATAGGCGTCGACCTCCGCGCCCAGCGCCTCGCTCGCGGCGGCGAGCCCGTCGCGTTTCTCCGCCAGCGCGGCGCCGTCGTCTTCGATCTCGGCCTCCACGGCGGTGATGTCGTCGGCGACCGCCGCGGGGGCCGGTCCCCCGGCGGAGTCGCGGCTCGCGACGCTTGCGGCCGGGTCGAGCGCCGACTCCACGTCCTCGCGGCTCACGTACGCCGAGAGGGCCTCGCCCGTGATCTTTCGAGCGGCCTCGTCAACTTTTGCGGCTGCCTCGGCGGCCGAATCGCCGTCGGCGACCGTCTCCGCGGCGGTCGCGACGATCTCGTGGGCCGTCCGGAACGGCATCCCGCCCATCGCGAGGAGGTCGGCGACGCCCGTCGCCGTTGAGAACCCCTCGCCCGCGGCGTCCGCGAGCGCCGCCTCGTCCCAGTCGGCGGTCGCGACCGCGCCCGCGGCGACCGCGGTCGCCTCCCGCACGTCGTCGGCGATCTCGAACACGCCCGCGTGGGCGCGCTGGAGGTCGCGGTTGTACGCGCGCGGGAGCCCCTTGAGGAGGCTCAGCGTTCCCGCCGCCTCGCCGATCGCGTCGCCGGCGACGCCGCGGGTCAGCTCCAGCGTGTCGGGGTTCTTCTTCTGGGGCATGATCGAGGAGGTGGAGGCGTACGCGTCCGACAGCTCCACGAACCCCTTGTTCGAGAAGAGGATCAGGTCCTCGGCGAGTCCCGACAGCGTCGTCGCGAGCGTCGCGCACGCGGTCGCACCCTCCGCGAGGAAGTCGCGCGCGGAGGCCGCGTCCGTCGAGTTCCGGACCGTCCCGTCGAACCCGAGCAGCTCCGCCGTCCGGTCGCGGTCGACGTCGAACGGCGTCCCCGCGAACGCGGCCGCGCCGAGCGGCGACCGGTTGACCCGCTCGTACGCGTCGAGCAGGCGCGCGGTGTCGCGGGCGATCCCGCCCTCGTAGGACAGGAGGTAGTGCGCGACCGTCGTCGGCTGGGCCGGCTGGGGGTGCGTGTACCCGGGCATCACGGTCTCGGCGTGCTCGGTCGCCACCTCGA
>NZ_JAXRUU010000028.1:0-41142 GCF_034497445.1 Halorubrum sp. AD140 | reverse complement strand
GGATGACACCGAACTACCACGGCTCACATCAGATTCCCGCTTACGCCGGAGCGCAGGGATGGAATCCTCATATCGGTGGGCCGGACGAGCCGACCCTGCGAAACCGGGCCGAGTTGAACGGCCCGAATTCGCGGTGTGTTCTTCGCGTCTCATCCGAACGGACTTGTACACTTAAGCACGTCGGAACGCTTCGACCGGCCGCGGTGCGGCCGGCCGGCGTCCCCCGCGTCGGGGGACCTTCGCATTAGTCACGAATCCCGGGTCGTACTTAACCTCGTCGAACCATCGCCACCGCGTCATGCGATTTCATTGTGATCGACCCTCACGATCCTGTCGGTCGCGAGTGAGAGACGGATAGCCGTGAGGGGGGAGTTCTCGCAGCGCGAGTCCAACCGGTTCCGGAGGAGTTATCGAGACGTTGTCATCGGTTCTCGCGCCCGAGGTACGTGACCGCCTTCGGACGCGATCGATGTGGAAGGGGCTGAGCGGCGCCTGCTCCGTGGCGACGTGCGGCCGGCGTTTCACCCGCACTACGGCGGCGTTTCACCCGCCTCTGCGGAGCACACTACGTCACTGCAGAGAATACCAGCGTGACCACGCAGCGCGAGCGATCGTTTATACCACAGGCGTTTATAAGGGAGGGGGACACATATAAAAGCGAACGATGACGAATCCAGCTGATTCGATCGAGATCCAGAACGTAGTTGCATCGACCGGGATCGGCCAAGAGCTCGATTTGGAAGCGCTGGCAGAGGACCTGCCGGGCGCCGACTTCAACCCGGACAACTTTCCGGGGCTCGTGTACCGGACTCAGGAGCCGAAGGCGGCCGCACTCATCTTCCGGTCGGGAAAGATCGTCTGCACGGGCGCGAAGAGCATCGACGACGTTCACGAGGCCCTCGGGATCATCTTCGAGAAGCTTCGAGGGCTTCAAATTCCGGTCGAGGACGACCCCGAGATAACGGTCCAGAACATCGTCTCGAGCGCGGACCTGGGGCACAACCTCAACCTCAACGCGCTCGCGATCGGCCTCGGCTTAGAAGACGTGGAGTACGAGCCGGAGCAGTTCCCCGGACTCGTCTACCGGATGGACGAGCCGGAGGTCGTGATCCTGCTGTTCGGCAGCGGAAAGATCGTCATCACGGGCGGAAAGCGTACCGACGACGCCGAGGAGGCGGTGGAAGAGATCGTCGAGCGGATCGAAGGCCTCGGACTGCTCGGCTAGTTCGTCCGATCGGATCAGTTCCGTCGTAGCCGTCTGTGCGATCGATTCGGCACGCCGGTCGCAGTCGGTGTCTCGACGCTCGGACCGGTTTCAGTGCGAACGAGGCGACTAGGTGTGAACTGCGCGGGAACCGTCTGATAAGGCGAAAAGAAGTCGGATGAGACTGCCGTCGTCGATTCTGTCGTCCGCTTATCCGGCGCGGTCTTCGGTGAGCACCTCCTTGACCACGGTCGGGTCCTCCAGCAGTTGGTGTTTCGTGTAGCTTCCCTCCGCGCTCCCGCCGCTGTGTTTCGACTGTTCGATAATGTCGAGGAACGCGTGCTCTTTGAGGAGGTCTCGGACGCGACGGAGCGAGAGACTGTCCGACCCCTCCTGCCGACAGATGTTCTCGTAGATCTCGTACACCCTACTCGTTCGGAACCCGTCCTGACGTCCGCTCGAGAGCGAAAGCAGCGCGAGCGCCTGAAGGACGTACCGGGAGTGCGGCGTCGACCCGCGGATGAGCTCGCGGAACCGGTCCGTCTCGGCGCGTTCGCGCGCCTGCGTGACGAATTCTTCGCGCACCGTCGATTCGTCGTTTCCCTGGGCGATCTCGCCGGCGTACCTGAGAATGTCGATCGCCTTTCGCGCGTCCCCGTGCTCCCGTGCCGCGAGTGCAGCAGCGCGCGGGATCGTAGACGGGTCGAGAACGTCGTCGTGGAAGGCGTCCGCCCGCGCCTGCATAATCTCTCTGAGCTGGTTCGCGTCGTACGGTGGGAACACGAACTCGCGTTCACAGAGGCTCGACTTGACTCGCTCGTCCATCCGGTCTTTGTACTGGATCTTGTTGCTGATCCCGACGACGCCGAGCTTGCAGTCGGTGATCTTGCCGGCCTCGCCGGCGCGCGAGAGCTGCATCAAGATCGCGTCGTCGTCGAGCTTGTCGATCTCGTCGAGGATGATCAGGACGACGTCGTAGCGCTGGTCGAGGATTCGCCAGAGGCGCTTGTAGTACGTCGACGTCGAGAGTCCCTTGTCGGGAACGTTGATGCCGGTCGTGTCGGGGTCGTTCACGGCGTCGGCGATCGTCTGGACGGCCTGCGTCTCTGTCGTGTCCTGCGCGCAGTCGACGTACGCGAACGTCGCGTTGACGCCCTCTTCGCCGGCCGTCGAGACGAGCCGCTTGGAGACGTACTTCGCACAGAGCGACTTACCGGTTCCCGTCTTCCCGTAGATGAGCACGTTGCTCGGGCTCTGACCGAAGATCGCGGGATTGACCGCCGTCGCCAGGTCGGCGATCTCGTCGTCGCGACCGACGATCCGTCCCTCTCCGGGGAGGTGACTGATCTCGAGGAGTTCCTTATTCGCGAATATCGGGTCCTCCCGGGTGAAGAGGTCGTCCGCTGCGTTCATGGGATCGACACCGGGTTTCCGGTGAAATGCGTTCCGTTTCGAACGTGTCGTGAGAGGAAAGAATTGAGACACACACCGGGTTTCCGGTGAAATGGGGTTGATGGGGTGGTGGTTGGGGCAGGACAGGATGTGGTGGCTCAAGTAAGGATGTGGTGGCTCAAGTGAATTCACCGGAAACGAGGTGTCTTCCGTTCGAAGCAGGATTGTTTCCCGTCCGAAACAGGCTCTTCGAAACAGGTGCTTCCCCGTTCGGGGCTCGCTCGTCCTCTGTTCAGGACCGCCACCGCGACTCCGAGGTGAGAATGTGAACGCAGCCACGACAGTTGCGCGAGGAGTGGTAGCCACGTCTTGAGAGTTTCCGCTGAAACCTCTCAGCTACGAGAGAGAACTCTCAGCTAATTAGAGTCGATGGACTGTACTCAAAATTAGTTTATAATTCTTTATGAATGGAATCACGCGGTCGAGAATCGGATCACGCGGTGGTAACGCGAGACGACACGATATATCTACGGTCAACACGCCGAATCGGCGGCCACCAAACACACCTAAACCCCACAACCCCATTTCACCGGAAACCCGGTGTGTCACTACGATACGCCAATCGTTCCCGTTTCGAATCACAGACACGCCAGCGAAGGGGTCACCCCTTCGATGATCTACCGGAAGGCGACCGATCTTCCGAGAACTCAACTCCGAGAACACAGGATGTCCCCCGCGACGACGGTCGCCTACTCCTGAGCGTCGACGACGGCGACGCTCGCGAGGTTGACGATGTCTTTCACCTCGTCACCGCGCTGGAGGACGTGAACCGGCTGGTCCATCCCGACCAGCATCGGACCGATGGCCTCGGCCCCCCCGAGTCGCTGGAGCAGCTTGTATCCGATGTTCCCCGCCTCCAGATTGGGGAAGACGAGCACGTTCGCGGCCTCGTCCAGCTCCGAGAACTCGTAGGTTCCGTTGAGAATGTCGTCGACGACCGCAGTGTCCGCCTGCATCTCGCCGTCGACGGGGAAGTCGACCTCCTCGTCGTCGTGTAGAATCTCGACCGCTTCGCGGGGCTTCCGCGTTCCCTCGTTGTCGACGCTCCCGAAGTTGGAATACGAGAGCATCGCCGCGCGCGGCTCGACGTTGAACCGTCGAGCGAGATCCGCGGTGTGCCGCGTGACCTCGGCCAGCGTCTCCGCGTCCGGGTCCTGATTCACCGTGGTGTCGGCACAGAAGATGACCCGATTTTTGAACGTGAGCATGTACACGCCGGCGATGGTGTCGGTGTCGGCCGCCGAACCGATCACCTGTAGCGGCGGCCGCAGCGCCGACGGATAGTGGTGGGTCAACCCGGTGAGCATCGCGTCGACGTCGCCGGATTTCACCATAACGCTCCCGAGGTAGTTCGTGTCGCGCCGGACTAGCTCGTTCGCCTCGCGGCGGGTGATCCCCTTCCGCTTCCGGAGCTCGTGAAGCCGGTCTCCGTACACCGACACGTCGCGGGTCCCCGGATCGACGACCTCAGGCTGAAACGACAGCCCGAGCCTGTCGGCCGTTCGGGCGATCGCGTCGGCGTCGCCGAGCAGCACGGGCTCTGCGATGTCCTGCTCCGAGAGCTGGTAGGCCGCGCGGATCATCTTCTCGTCGGTTCCCTCCGCCAACGCGATGCGTTTCGGATCGCTTTTGGCCTTGTTCAGGACGACGCGCATCATCTCCCTGGATTTCCCCAGTCGCGCTTCGAGCCGCTCTCGATACCGATCGAGGTCGATCTCGGTTCGAGCGGAGCCGGACTCCATCGCGGCCTTCGCGACCGCGGGAGCGACGTCGAAGAGGACGCGGGGGTCGAGCGGCTTCGGAATCACGTAGTCGGGACCGAACTGAAGCGGTTCGTCGCTGTACGCCTTCACCACCGCGTCCGGGACGTCCTTGCGCGCCAGCTCCGCCAGCGCCTCGGCCGCGGCCCGCTTCATCTCCTCGTTGATCTCCGTCGCGCGTACGTCGAGCGCGCCGCGGAACAGGAAGGGGAACCCCAGCACGTTGTTCACCTGATTCGGGTAGTCGGACCGACCCGTCGCCATGATCACCGTGTCGTCGCGGGCCTCCTTGGCGTTCTCGTAGGTGATCTCCGGGTCCGGGTTCGCCATCGCGAAGATGATCGGATCGTCGTTCATCGACCGCACCATCTCCTGTGAGACGATCCCGCCGGCGGAGAGTCCGACGAACACGTCTGCGCCCGCGATCGCGTCCGCGAGGCCGCCGTCGACTCCCTCGCTGGCGAACTGGCTTTTGTACTCGTTGACGTCGTCGTTCGCGACGCGCTCCTCCGTGATGATTCCGGAGGAGTCACACATGGTGATGTTCTCCTTGCGCGCGCCGAGCGAGACGTAGAAGCGAGCGGTCGCGATCGCTGACGCCCCGGCACCCGAGAAGACGATCTCGATCTCGGAGAGGTCTTTCCCCGATATCTCGACCGCGTTCATCAGCGCCGCACCGGAAATGATCGCGGTGCCGTGCTGGTCGTCGTGGAACACGGGGACGTCCATCTCCTTCCGAAGACGAGTCTCTATCTCGAAGCACTCGGGAGCTTTGATGTCCTCGAGGTTGATCCCGCCGAACGTCGGCTCCATCGCGGCCACCGCCTCACAGAACGGGTCGATCGCGTCGATGTCGAGTTCGATGTCGAAGACGTCGATGTCGGCGAACCGCTTGAACAGCACCCCTTTCCCCTCCATGACGGGTTTGGACGCCAACCCACCGATGTTCCCGAGTCCGAGCACCGCCGACCCGTTCGAGACGACACCCACCAGGTTCCCCTTCGCCGTGTACTCGAAAACGGACTCCGGATTCGCGGCGATGTCGCGACAGGGCGCCGCGACGCCGGGCGAGTACGCCAACGAGAGGTCGCGCTGCGTGTTCGTCGGCTTCGTCGTCTCGATGGCGATCTTCCCCGGCGGATCCTGTCGATGATACTCCCGCGCGTCGTCGTCCAGTCCCATGTAGCTCACCACTCGCGAACGGTGCAAAAAGGTATGTGAATTCGTCGAACAGGTCGTTCGACGTTCGTCGTTTCACGAGACCGGTAGCGTACGACGACGGCCCGAACACAACCACGGACGACGATCCGGACACAACCACGGACGATGATCCGGACACAACCACGGACGACGGCCCGCCGAGCAGTGGATAGTCACCGCTCTGCGGCTCCGCCGCCGGCAGACGCCGCATCCTCGACCGAGATCGCGCCTGCGACCGAGTCGAGGTCGGGATGCAACAGCGTGAGCTCCGGGTCGATCCCGCCGAGCGTCGAGACCTCGTACGAGATCCGGTACGACCGCGTGAGGATCCACACCGGTAACGCGAACACGAGGAGGGTCAACACGCTCAGCGTCGCTACGACTGCGATCGCCACGAGACCGGCAGTCGTTCCGGCGAGCGCGCCGATCCCACCCAGCGCGGCCGCCACGAGGAGGAGCAGCGCCCCGGCGACCGCGACGACGAGGGACAACACGAGCACGGCGGCGACCCCCTCGACGACAAACAGACCGAGCGACACGAAAGCGTGAACGAGAAGGTAGACGATCACCTCGGTCCACGCCGCGCGAAGCGTCATCGAAAGCCGTCGCCAGCCGCCGAGGACGCCCGTCTCCTCGACGATCATCGTCGGCACGACGAACTCGTAGGTGAGCCTGAGCGCCAGGACCGCTACGGCGACGAACGCCGCTCCGGCGAGGCCCAGGAAAGCGACCGATCCGGTCGACAGCGACCCCAGTGCGACGACGAGCGGTTCGACAGGGACCACCCCGATCGGTCCCTGGTCGATCAGTTCTGGGTCTGTCGGCATTCCGTCGATCGAGACATCCCCGGCGAGAGCGACGAGCACCGCAACCACGGGCGGAGCCGTCGCCGCCGCACCGAGCGTCGCCGAGACCGCGAGCAGTCCGACCGACTGGCGAAGCCGCGACAGGAACGGCCGCCACAGCCACACGTCGTTCGTGCGGAGAGCGTCGTAGAAGACCAACCGAAACGACAGGGAAACCAGCGAGAGCGCGACCGCCGCGAGGACGACCAGAACACCTCCGTCGAACGCCCCGACGAGGTCGCCAGCGACGCCTCCCGGAGCCGCGTCGCCAGCGACGCCTCCCGGAGCCGAGCCGACATCGCCGGCGGCACCGTCCAGACCGATCCCCTGCAGGCGAGCGAACTCCGTCTCGATGACCGCCGACAGGGATACGGTCGCGCTCGCGCCGCTGCCGCCCATCACGAGCACGAGGAAGGCGAGCTTCGTCCAGCGAACGGGCCTGAACGGAAACAGGAACCGGCGCGTGGCCTCGACCGCATCGTCCACGGCGTCGACGGCGTCCCAACTCATGTCCGTCGGTTCTCAGGGGTCGCGTATATATTATGTTGCGATCCCGCTACACGTTCCGTTCCGGGCGCGCTCGACCGCCGACCCGGCTCGTCTCACACCGACCGCAGCCCTTTACGCCCGACGGTGTGAGACTCCAGTATGAAAGTTCGCGGCGAACGGGAGTGTCAGGAGTGCGGCTCGCGGTGGTCGTACTACGAGACGGGAAGCGTCGCGTGTCCGGACTGCGGAAGCCTCCAAAGCGTCGGCGTCGACGATCGAACCGCCCACACCGACGCCCAAACCTCGCTCGACCTGAGCTCTCACCGCGGCGGTTTCGGAGAGGCACGTGGGACGCTCCCCGCGGATGGCGTGGACGACCTCAAGTCGGACCTCCGGGAGTACGCGCGCAGGCGCGGATTCATCCGCGGCGGCGAGCTGCTCCCACTGGACGCGACGTACCTCGCGGCCCGCGAGCTGCTGGAGGCGGTCGACTGCTACGACCGGCTCCGAGACCCCACGGACGCGGAGCGCGAGTACCTCCTCGACCTGCTGGCCGGCGCCGACGATGGCGACCGGCCGGCGACCGAGCGCGTCCCCGACCGCCTCCGTGAAGCGCGCGGGATGGCGGCTGTCCGCGCGGTCGACGAGTACCGGAGCGACCTCCTCGCGTTCCTCGACGAACTCGCGGACTGGACGGATCAGGGACCCGGCGTCGACGCTCCCGACACCGACGCTGTCGACGCTCCCAACGCCGACGCGCCGACCGTTTCCGTCGACGGCGACCGCAACGCGGTCGGCTCCCGAATCGCGCCCGCCAGAGGGGTCCTCGAGCGTCTCCGCGACCGGACGAAGCGCGTCGAGGCACTCGGCGGCGACGTCGCAGCCGCCGACGCCGACGCGCTCGTCGACGCCGCGAACGCGCTGAGTGAGTACGTCAAGACGGGCGATCCGACGGCTCTCGACCGGGCGCGATCGAAGCTTCCGGACGATCCCGCCTGACGGCTTCCGACCCTCGCAGAGTGCGCTCGACCGCGCCGGATTCACCTCCGCGCCAAAATCACCCGTGATACTCACCGGGTCACGTTCAAATCCCGCCTCGCGGATCGCGATCCATGCCTCGGTTCGACGTCCACGACCACCGTCACGCGCTGAAACAGCTCAGGGACGCGGGAACGACGAGCCTCTGGGAGAACCGGAAGGAGATCCCGTGTCCGGTGTGTGACGCCCCGTTCACCCGACTGTTCACCACGCGCGAGCCGAGAACCACCTTCCCCGAAAACGATGGCGCCAGGTTCTGTCTCCTCCGCGACGAGGGGGCGATACACCTCTTTAGACACTAGTCGTCCGCGACCGGTTCCACGTCGGGCTCCGGATCGTCGATGTATCGCTCGGTCCACGTTCCCCGAGCGAACCACGCGACGCCGATCAGCGCGCCGAGGACGTTCCCGAGCGCCATCCCGACCCAGACCCCCGTTTCCCCCCAGCCGGCGACGAAGACCAGATACCCCACGCTGGCGACGCGGCCGACCCAGAGGGTGAGAATCGAGATCACCATCGCCGTCTTCGTGTTGCCGGCGCCCCGGAACGCCCCGAGAATTACCTGTGAGACGCCGATGAAGGCGAACTCGACGGAGCGAATCCGCACGTACTCGACCGCGTACGAGACGGTGGCGGCCGCGTCGGGCACGTCGCCGAGGAAGGCCCCGACGATCGGCTCCGTGAACGTCACGGCGACGACGGCGACGAGGAACATCACACCGGCGCCGGTCGTGGCGGCGATCTTGACCGACCGACCGGCCCGGTCCGCCCGGTTCGCGCCGAGGTTCTGTCCGACCATCGTGTCGATCGCGCGCCCGAGCCCCATCGCGGGAAGGAACACGAGCGAGATGAGCCGGTTTCCGAGGCCGTACGCCGCGACGATCGGCGGGGAGAACGTGACGACCATCGCCGTGAGCGTGATCATCGCGAGCGCGCTCGTCGTCTGCTCGACGCTGGAGGGGAGCCCCAGCCGGAAGATGTCCTCGATGAACCCGAAGTCAGGTCTGAGGTTCGCGAGGGTGACCGCCGGACCGAGACCCGTCCCGAACAGCACCCAGAGCCCGATCGCCGTGGCGACCCCCCGCGAGAAGATCGTCGCCATCGCGGCCCCCTCGATCCCGTACCCGGCGAACCCGGTGGCGGCGAACAGCGAGGCCTCCAGCGCGATCGGGTCGAGCGCGCCCACCACCGGGACCCCGACGAGCCACTCGAAAAGCGGGTTGTCGGCGAAGCCGAAGATGAGGAACGGGTCGAGGAGAACGTTCAGGAGGACGGAGACGACCATCACGGCCATCGGCGTCCGCGTGTCGCCGTAGCCGCGCATCAGCGCCGAGAAGACGAAGAACCCGAACATCAGCGGAATGCCGGCGAAGATGACCTCCATGTAGTCGGCCGCGAGCGGGATCACCGACGCCGCCGTGTCCGGGTCGCTCGGGCGGGACGCGTGTAGAAGTACCCGCCGACCCCGATGAACACCGAGAGCACCGCGACGCTGACGATCGTATGGCCCGCGACCATCCCCGCCGACCGGTCGCCGTCGGCGCCGGTGTACTGCGCGACGAGGATGGCTCCCGCGGTGGTGAACCCTCCGGCGACGGCGATGAGTAGGAAGATCAGCGGGAACGCGAGGCTGATAGCCCCGACCGCCTCCGCCGACAGCCGCCCGAGGTACAGCGTGTCGACGACGTTGTACGTCACCTGTAACAGCTGGATGACGACGATGGGCCACGCCAACTGGAAGAGGGGCCGGACCAAACTCCCCTCCGTGATGGATTCCCGGGAGATGCGCTCCGCATCACCGTCCGCTCCGCGCTCCGCGTCAGCTTCACCATCCGCTCCGCGCTCCGCGTCAGCTTCACCATCCGCTCCGCGCTCCGCGTCAGCTTCACCGTCCGCGCTCACTTCGCGGTTCGCGTCGTCGCTGACACCGCCGTCGACGTCGTCGTGAGAACCGGTTCCGTCGACCTCTGGCGGTGACTCCGACCGGTCCTCGGAGGGCTCATCACTCACTAATTTATAAGTGACGTGCTCGCTCAATCAGGGTTCCGGTTCCGGCCGTCGACGTGGTCGGCGTCGAGACGACCGTCACGAATGTCGCTGGCGGCGTCGGTGGTAGACGCTTCGTCGCCGGACGCCTCGTCGCCCGATGCCTCGCCGCCAGACGCCTCGTCGCCCGATGCCTCGCCGCCAGACGCCTCGGTACCGGACGCCTCCTCGCCAGACGCCTCGGTACCGGACGCCTCCTCGCCAGACGCCTCGGTATCGGACGTTCCCTCCGGTGAAGACTCGTCGTCCCGTCGTCCTCCCCCGCCGGGTTTGTCGCCGGCCCGTTCACCCGCCGGTCGCCCGTCTTCCGGTCCGCCGATCCGCGCGATCCCGGAGGTGTCGTCGAAGACGAGGTGCCGGTGGGGGTACGCCATCTCGACGTCGGCGTCCGCGAGCCGCTCGCGGACCCGCGTGTTCACGTCCGATTGGACCTTCGCAAGCTTGTACGGCTTCTTCACCCAGTACCGGAGCCGCAACAACACCCCGTCGTCGCCGAACTCGTGGAGCCGACAGTCCGGGCTAGCGGTGTACCGCGCGACCCCGATGCGGATGTCGGGGCCGCCGTCGATGACCGCGTCGCAGTCCCGGGCCGCGCGCTCGATGAGCCGACGAGCCTCCGAGATGTCGCTCTCGTAGGTGACGAGCACCTCGATCGTTCGCCGAGTGCGTTCGTCCTCCGCCGAGAAGTTGGTCACGTCGCGCTCGCGCATGGTCCCGTTGGGGACGACGAGGAAGGTGTTGTCGAGAGTGAATATCTTCGTGTACCGGATCGTGATGTCGTCGACGAACCCCGTGGTCCCGTTCTCCAGCTCGATCATGTCACCGATCTCGAACGGCTGATCCGCGAGGATGAACACCCCGTTGATGAAGTTCCCCACGAGCGGCGCGAGGATGATACCTATCACCGCGGAGAACACGGCGGTCCCCACGAGCAGGTCAGTGAACCGGAACCCGCCCGCCCGGAGCCCGATCAGCAGCGCGAAGAAGATCGTCCCGACTCGAACGCCGCGAACGATCGTCTGCGCGACGCTCTGGCGGGAAACGCGCCGAGCCACGGGCCGGCCGATGAGCCGTACGAGGAACTTCGAGACGACCGCTCCGACCGCGACCGACAGCAGGAGGAGCACGAGCCCCGACCCCGGGAGTTCCGACAGCCGCGAGAGCGCGCTCGTCACCGGAGCCAAGATCTGTCCCGAGATCGGCTCCACACCCTCCGACCGTGTCATAGCGAACCCGCCGTCGCCCACCCGAAAAAGCGTTTCTCCCTGACACGCAAACCCGCCGTCCCCCGACACGGGAGGTCGTGACAACGGTACAGTTGCTGTCCGCCCCTGTGGCGTCCCCTCACGACCGATCGTGTCGGCTCGTCTGCGGGATCCGAAAGTGAGGGGCAGCTACATGGAGTCGGATACCGAGCTTCATCGACGGTTCGGATGTCGCCTCTCGCTCTCGAAACCCCACCTCGATACAACCGCCATCGCGGTTGAGGCGGTCGAAACTGAGCATAGACCACTCGATCGTTTGACCGCTTCATTCTTCGACCTTATCTCAACTTCTCCGAAATCGCATTACGGGGGGCGCACCCACTTTCCGTACTTTACTACGGGTGAGTCCCGAATCGGTTGTTACGACCCACCGAGGTAGAACCAGTAATGAGACTGAAACCACTACAAAAAGAAACTCGCGTGTTCCTCTCAATGCACGAATTACAGACATATCTGGACTCGTGTCCTCGGAGAGTTCGCATCGCCGCGAGGATCGAAGCGAGGGCGTCACCGCGGATCGGTATCGTCGTTCAACTGAAGCGGAAGGACTTCTACGTCCCCGATCATCCCGACGTGAACATCGCGTTCGTGAGACTCCGCGGGACCAAGGACACGCGCAAAGAGGAGAGTGCCCACGGCGGTCAGTTCCGCATCTTCTGGGTTCCGTGGTCGCTGTACGAAGACAGCAACAGTACTGCGATGACAACGGTATCGGCCCCGACGACGAGATCATTGACATCGGCGAGAAACGGTTGGGAGACCTGATCAAGGAGGCCGCACGGAACACGGCGGTAAAGACCGGGAACGAGGATTACGAGCACGTTCGCTCGCACGACTTCCGAGCATTCTACGCGACTCACATGGTCCGCCGACTCGGGGTGGATAAGGAACTCGTGATGGGCGGCTGGGGGAGTCACGAAGCCATCGAACCGTACTTAGCGACGTCGCTTCCACGCGACCTGCAAAACGAACTCGCGCGGACCGGCGTGCTCGAACGGGACGTTCCGACTCCTTCGCGTCGAGACGACCTCGGGAAAATCCTCGACCGGCTTTCGAACATCAAGGCGGCCCTCGAACTGGACGCGGTCGTCGACGACGTCGGTTCGCTCTCGCTCAGCGACATCAACGAACTCAAAGACCTGGCGGACACGGCCGCCGCTGACGACACGAACGACGAGCCGGACGCGACGTCGCTCCGACGGTTCATGTCGGTGTTCGTCCCCGTTCCGGCGGGTCTTCTCGCCGCCGGGCGAGCGGTGTCACGAGCCTGGCGGCGCGGCCGCGTCGAACACCGAGCGATGGACCGATCGGGTACCGCCCCGTCGCCGGCGGCGGCCGCGGCCACCTACGTCGCGGCGCTCCTCCCGATGTTCCTCGCCGCCATGCTCCTCACCGAATCGATCGCATCGCTCGCGGTCGTCGGCCTCGCAGTCGGCGGAGTGCTCGGCGGGATCGGATTCGATTTCGACGCCCCCGACTCACGCCCTCATTGACATCCTCCCCGCGCTGAAGCGCGAGGCTTTCTCCTTGATTCTACGGAAGACCGCCGCTCAGCGTTCCGGTGGAAACACGAGCTCACTCGTCGCGCAAAATCACCCGCTTGCAAGTTACCGAGGGTGCACTTCAGCACCTAGCAACGCGTCGAACGCCGTGGATTGGCTGCAGTTGGGGGTCACTCATCGACCCTAACCGAAACGCAGAGAGGGCCGAAAAAGACACGCCGGCTGAGAGCAGTCGGTAGCGACTCTCAGTACGACCATATTGCCGAGGGCCGTACTCACGGCTGAATATCCTGATGTAAACTATATTGCCGTAACAAATTTAAGTGTTCGGACAATATAGTTTACAAAGATGCTCTCGGGCACGGCTCTCGAAATACTTGATGTCCTGTGTTCCCAGCGGGACGCGACTGCAAAGGAGCTCGCAGCAGAAACCGAGCACAGCCGGAAGCAGATCTACCGCGTCGTTGACGACTTACTCGAAGCAAACTTGGTAGACGAGGCTCGGCAGCATCATAATCAACGCGTCGTGCGTGCAACTGATGACGCCGTAGTCGAAGCGTATCGGCATCTCACATCGAAACTCAGCCACGTAGACTGGTCAGAACTCCTCTCACCAGCAACGATTCGTGTCTGCTGGTACCTAAATAAACCCCGCCGTATCACGGCAATCGCTGACCGGCTCGGAATCACGCGACAAGCCGTTCACAAGGCTTTGGGACCACTCAAGAACCGAGCGATGTTAGCTCCATCCGGGCCAGAATACGCCCTCTCCGACGATCTTCAGCCGTTACGTGACTTCGCTCAGGAGGTCGTCACACACGAACACCGAACCCGGGTTCGAACACTCGCTCCAAGTGCCACGATAGAGTGGTGCGACCCAACCCGCGCACTCGTCCGGGTGCAAACCGCAGACGACACTGACGCACTCAAGCGCGCTCCAGAGTGGGACATGACCGGGTTAGCAGCATTCCACACGTATGACCTGCAATTCTTCCTTGCAAGGGAGCCGGCATTCTGGTACGCGCCAGATGACCAACTCACTCCTGCAGATATCGTCTGTCACACACTCGTTCTTGAGGCGGGGTCACGGCGAGTGAGTTACGCGATGCTTCTCATCGAACAGGAACAGATCAGCGAAGCCGAGTTGATCGAGACCGCAATGTGGTACGGCATCGAGGAGGAAATTGAACGAATGTACCGGTTCATCAAAGGGGACTTCGACGCCACAGACGACGGGGAACCAAGTATTCCGAACAGTCGGGAATACTCCGCGTTGAAAGACCAGTACGGGGTCGCCTGACATGACCGTATTTACTGGCGGCGAAGCGATCACGGAGTTTCTCGCTGAGTTTGACGGATGGCTCTCAGAACCAGTTGCCGTGTACCTGTTGGTGGGTCTGCGATGACGGTTCACGGACTCAAAGACCAGACCGAAGACATTGACCTCGCGCTCGCCGTCACTACCGAATTCGAGCACGTTCATCAGACGCTTCAACAGCACGGCTTCGAGGTGATTGACGAACCAACCGAATCATTCGCCGGAGTCGGGAAAACAATCGAACTACGTCACCCGGATCGAGGCCTCCGGGTTGACTTGTTCGAACGGCAAGTCGTCGGAAAGGTGTGGATCACGACACGAATGCGTGAATGAGCAGATGAATTCTGAACCGGTGAGCACGTGACCGCGTACGTACTTGCTGACGAAGACATGTTCTTGCTGAAAGCGGTGTCCGGTGGTGACTTGGGAAGTGGAAGACGGCGAGATATCGAGGACATGCGAATGTACGCGCAACGCGGCCCGACGTACGAAGCAATCATCGAAGAGATAGAAGAACAACGCCCGTTCAACACGAGTTCGACTGAGGCACGCCACATCCGCGACCGATCCCACCCGTTGTTCGCTATCGAAACCGCAGTCCAGTCGCTCTCTGGTCTCCCGACATCGTTCACAACGCGTATCAGTTCGCTCGCAACCGAATTTGAGACTGAGTACTTCGTACTGGGAGCGATTGACGATGGCCTACACGATGACGCGTCTATTCGAGAGTCTGTGCTCTCGAATGTGCGGGCGCTTTCAGATGATGATCAGCAAGCTGTCTCAGAGGCAATTAACCGGCTCATTGAGAAACAAATCCTTGAACGAGGCAGTGACAGTGACTCTCCCAGTCTGAAACTCGCGGAGTAGGGTGGCAGTCACTCGCCGCGTTTCGTTCCAGTACGGAGGTTCTCCCGGTACTCTGCCCAGGCCTGGTACATCTCTGCTCGTTCTTTTTCAGTCATCGTGTCGTGTTCATCTGGATCGTAGAACGGGAGTTCGTCCTTCTCGGGTATTTCCATGACCTGCCCGAGCGGGTAGAGCTGCTCGTAGTAGTGCTCCAGCACCCAGTCTTCGCCGTGCTCGTCGACAGCTTGCTCGATGTACGGGGCGGCCTCCGGGTACTCGTAGGCGAATGTCTCAGTCATCGATAGTCGTGTACTGCTGGGTTTGTCCGCGTCTGTACATCGAAGAGTCGGAGATCAGGCGTCCGCGAATTCTGTGAGCGACCGGTTCGTACTGTCAGTGTTCCACTTCCCGATCTGAATGAGGTCAAACGAGTTCAGAGGATCGTCAAGCTCGTCGGCGAACTGGGTCTGAACCGTAGCGGGAAGATTGTCGACGGGGATTGCGGTGAGTGCGTGCTGGGTGAGGAAGTAACTGGTTGCGAGGTTCGTCGGGGCGACGACGATGACATTCGATCCATCGACATCGCCAAGCGCGAGCTGGGCGTCTCGATACTGGAGCACGGTTGCATCCAGTTCCTCGACCGGGAAGAGACAGCTAGCATCCCCGTATTCGATACTCGCCCCCACCGACTCAAAATGCTCTTTGAGCATAATTAAATACAAATATATGCTCAGAAAGCATTAATTTTGTGGTGGATGAGAGTTCGGTCCGCTACCCTACAAATCATGCTCCGCGGGTTGACTATCCGCCTAATGGTCAGACGAGAATCCTTGTGGGTGCGTCACTTCTCACGGATCATCAAACAGTCGGCGCGCGTACCGGTAGATCGGCGCGTCCAGCCAGTCTCGCCCAGCGGCAATCGTTTCGAACGCGGTTTCCGCGTCCTCAGAACTGAGCGCGTCACGCTTGACGAGCGCTCGGTGCACGATCGGTGACACTGCTACCTCCGCACCGACCAGTCCCTGTAGTTCGGGCAGCGCTCGATAATCGTCCGTCACAAGGAACGCGGCGTCAACATCGCGGGCTACGGCGACGCAACTCGCTTCTCCGGCATCGACACGACTCGTTACGAATGACGCGCCGTCAGCCTCCTGCACCGTCAGTGCGTCTGTCTGTCGGAGTACTGTGGTCGCCGTTGTGCCGTGCCGATCATTGTACTCAGCTGTCTCTTCGAGCTCCTCGATGACTGTGGGCGTCGTGACGATGTCGAACGCTGCCAGCGTCTGATCGATCACGTCACCAACAGCGAGTGAAATGAGCGCGCTCATATCGACGACGACAGTCACAGCTCTGCGAGATCGTCAGCGAGTTCCTCGCCCCGATCCAGCACGTGCTTTGACGCACGCACTGACTCGGCATCCTGCCGACCAATGACGTCCGCGAGTTTCTCAAACTCGATCTGATCGTCGAGATACAGTTCCACGACCGCCTCCCGGAAGCTTTCATCGGACTCCTTCTCTTCGAGATACTGCCGTAGCGCCTCGATCAGGATCTCGGTCCGGTTCTTGTGCGTCACTTCCGCAGCGACGTCCGCTTGAGCGATCAGTTCCTCCGGGAGCCGGAAGTTCACTCGCTTCGTGCTCATCGCTGTACATACGTTGTGCGTACAATCGTATAGATTTGTCGCTGCCCCGCCCCCGTAACATGCCACCAGTGACCCCTCGCTGACCGACCACGGGACGACCCGCGTCACGACCCCACTTTCAGCCGGCCCGCGTGGATGGCTCACCCCATCGAGTATCACGCGACGTCAGCGGGTACGACCGATCACGCGACGCCATCGAAAACGCCGACACCGAACTGCAAATCGCCCTTGACCTCGAACAATTCTTCGAACTCCGAGACGCACTCACCGACGCGTACGACCGCGGCGTCCACATCAAACTCGCACTTTCTCCGGGCGACAACGCCGACATCGACCCCGCCGATCTACCCGTCGACTTCAACGGACTCGCCACGGAAGTCCGGTACCGACGACTCCCGACACCGTTCATCGTCATCGCCGACCGCATGCACATCCGGTACGCCCCTGAACGCTCACTCCACCCCGCACACGAATACGGCGTCATGGTCAACGACTACTCACTCTCACGCGTGTTCGACCTGTTCTTCCAACTCGGACTCTGGGAAACCTGGGACACAATCCACGACGACCGCACCGAATCACTCCCCGCCGCGTACACGAACATTCGAGAATACATCGACCGACTCGCCGCCCTCACCGACGACGGTCATGACGTTGCCCTCCGCGTCATCGGCGTAGACCGAGCGTCCGGCGTCGAACGAGAACTCGTCGCACACGTCACCGACCTAGACTACGTCGATTCGCACAACGGACTCACCCCACTCGAACGCTTCATCGAACAAGCCACAATCACACTCGATGTCGACGGCGACACACTCACCATCGGCGGCTGGGGCGCTCTCGTCGAAGACATCGAAGGCAAACGATTCATCATCGAATCCACCGCGTAACACACCACCACCCACTCCAGCACGGTGAGATTGCACAGAGGCCGCTCCGTCACTACGCAATCAGTTTGACTGTATTGCGATCGAGGGGGGTGTCCGGCGTTCAAGTACACAGAGCGTAACATCAAACCGTGACTGACGATGCGTCTGCTCCCGAGAACTCCGGTGTCCCGACCGTCTCGTGTACTCGGTGTGACCGCGAGTGGGAGCTTGACCACGAACTTGACGATTTACACGCCGGGAACCGCGCGGTCGAACAATTCGCGCTCGATCACGAACGGCACACCGGCCACTACCCGGACGACGTAACCCCGTGGATCGTTCACTGCCAGCACTGTCCGGACGGAGAGCAATTCCTTTCAGAACGCCCGGCCCGGCGCTGGGCAACCACCCACGCACGCCACACACGCCATACCGTACACCTCGACGGGACAGACGAAACAGACGATCTCGTTTCGCCCGAGGCCAACGAGTCGCAGCCGTAGACACCAACGTCCGTATCGCTGGTGTGTCAGCCGCTTGCTCCGCAGACCGGGACTCACACCGCGCGCAAGAGTGTCAAATGCGCGGCGAGAGAGTGTCTCCGGTTATCCCGGGCCGAGCGCGGCGATGTCGGCTCCGACCGCGGCCCGAGCGTCGGCCGGATTCGGTTCGTGATCGGCGAGATGCGTCCACTCGCACGCCGACAGCGCGGACAGGTGCTCCAGGATCGCCGGACGATACGGAGCCGCAGCAGCGACACCGTCACCGTCCCGCCAGATGTCATCGATCACCGTCGTCGAATCGATACGGATCTCAACCGCACTCGGGTCACACCGCGAAACGAGCGCCTCCAAGCCGAGGTGAAGCGCGGCGTACTCCGCAGTGTTGTTCTCCGCTCTCGAACCGACCGGCCGCCCTAACTCCGCAAATGGCTCACCGTCAACTTGGGCGACAGCGCCCGCGCCAGCCGGCCCGGGATTCCCACACGAACTCCCATCAACATAGAGTACAACGTTGCTCCCGTCTGGATCACGACATCGTTTTCCCGCGGACGGCGGATCCCCCGCGAGTATCTTATCGACTGCCGTTCGAATCTCATCGTCAGTCGTCTCCGGAACAAATAACCCGCCGAATCCGGTGACGGCCGCATCGATGGCGTCGATCGCAGCCCGTATCTCGTAGTCGTAGACTGTGAACACCGCCTCGACCCGATTGGCAAGCGGCGACAGTGTCGCCGTCGGTAAGCGATCCATCTTACCTGTCGATCCACCTCCACTGATCTTGCCAGTCCATCCTTACACTCTCATTGGGCAGAACGGGCAAAAACACGCGGGTCCCGACCGTCCAATACCGGTGTTTGGAATACAATTACACCAACCCGATATGTGATTATGGCTCTGTTGAAATCCTTAAGAACTGATAGGATCGGCGTGCGAGATACAGAGGATCCATCTTGCAAGCTATTGAATACATGATTCTACAGGGAGCGATATAGTCAGCGAAAGGTGGTCGGGTAACTCAGCAACGAAGGTAGGTAAAAGTAACTAACGTTGGAATTCAACAGACGTTGTCACCACTTACTCGGCGGCGTACAAATAGATCGCACAGACAACGAGGACCGCCTCTGCGGCCTTTGTGATAACTGCAAACGGGTTGATGCTCCCTTGCATGTAGAACGCTTCGACACCCCACCCCTGCACCGGGAAGAGTGCTATAATTGTTACAAGCGAATACAGTGCTGCCACGAAAAACAGTTCTTTTTTCCAGTATTTACTCAGATATAACACTGTACCAGCAAGAAAACCAAGTCCGTTAAGCACAAATAGAATGCCCAGCACCTGACTGAACTGAATCGCGTTCGTCGAAGCGACGAGGTGTAAAATCCCAGTTATGAGTGCCATCACGATTGCGATGTAACCGACAGGGTTGTCGGGTCTATTGAACCTCGACTGCGTACCAGTTGTGGATGTTGTACCCATATTTGCATTCTTCTACCGGCGACTCGAAAGAGATAGTGGTACGACTGTCGAACGGAACAAAATCGCTAAGTCGTGCCTGAACCAGTTGATTCCTGTCGATTTATACGGATGGGGCGAGCCTGTGAAGGTAATTTCGGCTCGTCATACATTCTCTCAGAGCACAATCCTAACATCTGCCTGCTGTACACGCGCTGTGAGTTCAGCACTCACTGAACGAACTGCCGGACTACTGTTAGAAACGACGTGACCGACTCAGAGGATGGAGTCAGCAGAGCAACTACGTTATTTTCTCCAAAGTAGGTCCTGATTCATCCAAGAGAATGCCCCCTGCGAATCGATTACTGAGTTTTAACCAGAAATGGCTGATCTCCGTCTGTAAATCGATGATAAATAGCGACCCACGGTATACGGTGATAGGTGAGAATAATCAGACGGCCACTCCCTTCTTTGTGGCCGTTGTTTCGTATCTACTGTGTATTCGTCATCCCGCCGTCAACGACAAGCGATTCACCGTTCACGTAGTCTGAGAGATCACTTGCGAGATACAGCGCTGCATCCGCGACATCTTCAGGCTGGCCCGCACGCCGCGACGGGATTGCCTGTAAGAACTCTTCTTCAGCATCTGTACCCATAATCGGGTAGTCATCAGTCGTCATCGTCGTCTCGATCAGCCCCGGATGGATAGCGTTCACTCGAACGCCATCGGGCCCCAGCTTCGCCGCCATCGAGTACGTAAGTAGTCGCACGGCGCCTTTCGTCCCACAGTATGTGATGAACTCGCCCGAGCCCTCGAGTCCAGCCACCGACGAGAGGTTGATGATCCGCCCGCCTCCGGCTTCGATCATTCGCTTTGCGGCCGCCTGTGCGCCGAAATAGACACCTTTGACGTTGATGTCCATCATCCGATCGAACGCATCTTCGTCGACTTCTAGGAACTCCTCGCCGTGGAAGATTCCCGCGTTGTTCACCATCACGGTGATACCACCGAACTCCTCGGCGGCCTCAACCGCCGCCTCGAGATCATCGACGTTCGTGACGTCACACTCGACGAACGTCGCCCTCGCCTCCGTTTCGGCCTCGATTAGTTCGTGCGTTGAGTCCCCGCCCTCGCGAGGCGACTCCTGAATATCCGCGATAACGATGTCGGCCCCTTCCGAAGCGAACCGACGGGCAATTGCGCGTCCATTTCCGCTGGAGCCACCGGTAACAACCGCCACGTTGTCTTTGAGTAATGTGGACATTGCACGCAATCTAGGTCGGGAGAAGAAATAACTGTATCTCAACTGTGTCCTGTTGAATCCGCATAACGCCGCGGCCTAAAACTGTACTCATGATTGAGAAATACGAGGACTATGTTGATCGATCCAACATAGATCGAATCAAGAGATACTTCTGTGCGAGATACGCGCGCTGTATTCAGCACAGCTCCAAAAACATATCACCTGCTGAGGATTTCAACGGAGCCGCATAGGTGGATTTGCGTATTCAGTGGTCCTGATCGGTGAGGTCTTAATTGGAGCGGGGTTCACGCTTTCAGCGCTTGTTGTCGCGGCATTGGTGTACTACGACAATGCTGAACGTCACACACTCACTCGCGCTACGATTGTTGTCACGGTTGTCTATGGGGTTTTTACTGGTCAGCTGCCGGTGGCTGTCATCGCCGCCTGTGTTGTCTACCTCTCTGCGTGGCTCACCGGACCTGACAGCCCGGTCAACTCGCCTGACACAGAGATATTCCCGGTTACACAAACGACTACCGATGAGTCGGGAGACACTGATTGATAGCCTTGGTCTCTTGTATTGACCAGTCCGGTGATGTTCTGTATTGACCGCGACTACGTCGAAATATATCACTTACTGAGGGTTAACAGAACCGTTGGTTTTGGCCTGAGCGTGTGCAATGGACATGATCGCCGTGCTGAACTCATTCTCTGTATCTCGTACGCATCTGCTAGTAGAAAATCCGTATTTTACGAGCCTTCTACTGAACACAGAACGCGAATACAGCAGGGCAGTTTTATTCAGTTACAATTGCAACAAACTAAAATCGTAGCCCCTCCATAGTATACCATTTCTTCCAATTTTTCTCCACAGATGCTACAACTCTCCCCTCGTTGACCAACAAAAGTGCTGTCGGTCGTTTTAGACCCACACTCACAATTTACCCCGACGATATCTTGCATATCGGGAACATTAGAATGCATCACGCATAAGAATCAGTCAGACGCTAGGATCCTCGTATTAAACCTCTTTTCTGTATCCATCAACCAATCTCTGAGATTTCAACAGAGCCAGATCAGACTGTATTCATTGCTGGTGGTATCCAAAGTTCATACTAACCATACCAGTACTATACTGTGAGAGAGAACTGGCACAATGTGGATTCACACATTTCCATGTTTCCGAGCCAGCATTCTGCTGAGCGTTAAAATCCCTGAGTCGGGGTGTACAATGTTCTGGAATCGGAGGTAGTCGTGAATTCGGAGAGAGCTTCCTCTGCTATCGCAGTAATATCGACATCGCTTGTGGTCACATCGTACGTGTTCTTGACGAAGGTTTCGAACTCACGCCCGATTGATTTCGCTGTGTCGAGGAAAGTGAGTGGATTGATGTCCTTGACCTTCTGGATAAACTCGACAGTCTGCATCACCATGGAGCTGAGATACGTGGCGAACGCTTCAGGATCCCGTAGCGCTGCCGGGGCGATACCGCGGATTGCGTAATAGACTTCGCTCAACAGCAGTTTGTACAGGCCGTTGTGTACGGTCCTGAGTCGTAGAGCACCAGGTTATTGAATGCCCGTGTTCCTCTCCAAGCGGTCTTGAAATTCAATGGGGTCGTGAAGAGCATCCCTTCTGCGATGAAAATCGACAGTGATCGATAAAAATCGAAGAACCGTGGCGTCTCAATAGCAGAAATTGAACCAGCTTCTTCGTGGGCGGTATCGAGTGCAGTGGCGGAGAGCAGAAGACTGTGACCCGCAAGAGCAAATGAGCCCATGGAGGTGAATGTCGAAGCGATGCGCGTTGAGTGTGGTGCTGGACTCTGGGTGGGTTTGGTGTGCTGTGCGATAGGCTGAAGATATTCTCCTTCGAATACGAGTGTATGCCGAAGGTCAGCGTCGAGATTCCCCAAGAACTGCTTGATGATCTTGATGAGCACGTTGGTGACAAGGGAAAGTTCGTCAATCGAAGCGACGCGATTCGCGCATCGATTCGGAAGACACTGGATACGCTCGACGAGATTGATGAGCGGCATGGACGAGTCGACCTGAAGGAGACTGATTGAATTTTAATCAACAAGCGGTGAGACCAGTTCTACTGTTGGTTAACTTGTCAGCCGCGATAGCCGATTGCTATCTCGCCAGCACTGCCCGACATTGGTCACTGTCAATCCAATATTGAAGAATCAGCAATGGACTCTAACTTGTTGGTGAAAAATCAGTAGCGTTCTCGAATTGGTCATTCTTTTCGAGCGGATCTCGTGGTGACGGCAGTCAGTCGTTGCTGCGCGCCGGTTCGTCGACGGTCATCGTGAATCCCGTCTCGCGGAGCCGTTCGACGAGCGGGAGTCCGATCCCCGACGCCGGCGTCACTACGCCTCCGTCGAGTGGCGAGTCGACGTCGTCGCGGAGGAGACACACCGCCGCCTCGCCGATCATGCGCGCTGTGGCACCGTACCCGGGCCCCAGCCCGGCGCTGACCTCCGCTTCGACAGTGAACGATCCGTCGCCCGCGATCCCGCGCCCGAGGAGCCGGACGGTGAACGAGCCCCGCTCGGTCTCCGAGCGGGTCGGCCCCTCACCCGGCTTCGGGAAGACGTACCGACGGAGGAACGACCGCGCCGGCCCCACAGACATCGCGGTTTTGAACAGGCCGAGACCGCCGGCGATCGCTCCCGCGCCGACGGCTCCGGTGAGTCCGTGGCCGGTCGGGACGACCTCTGTACACCGGAACTCGCGTCCCCAGGGGTACCCGAGGAGCGCGTTGCTCCGCCGGACCACGCGCTCGTTCACTGGGGCCATCGGTGACGGGGCGGTCCACGCCGAGCGCAGCGTGTCCCGCCGCGGGTACCGCTGTTCGCCCGGGTCGGTCCCGCTCCGCTCGCCCCTCGGGGCCAGCGAGTACGGGTTCCGGAGCGTCCGCCGGGCGAGCGGGTCGGTCGACGCGGCCTCGAACACCTCGCCGAAGCTGGCCAGCGTCCCGCCGCTGACGCCGCCGCTGCCCGCTTCGAGGTAGATACGAACCGTTTCGCACGGCACGCCGAACCGTTCCGCCGCGAACGACTGCACCAGCAGGGTTCCGAGGTCGGCGGGCACGGAGTCGAAGCCGCAGCCGTGGACGATCCTGGTCTCCGCGTCGACCGCGGCCTCGTGGTACCGGTCGATCATCTTCCGCATCCACGTCACCTCGCCGGTCAGGTCGCAGTAGTCGGTCCCCGTCTCCACGCACGCCTCGACCAGCGGCGTCCCGTATGTCGTGTACGGCCCCACTGTCGTGCAGACGACGCGCGTCTCCCGCGTCATTTCGCGGAGGCTCTCGCCGTCGGTCGCGTCGCCCACGACGAGGGGGACCGCCTCCCAGTCGTCGTGGCGCCGGGCGAGGTCGTCGGCCACCCCGCCGAGCCTGTCGGCGCTCCGACCGCCGAGCACCAGCGCCAGCTCGTCCGGACCGTACCGCCCCGCGAGGTAGTCGGCGACGAGCCGCCCGACGACGCCCGTGGCGCCCCACACGACGATGTCGTGCGTCCGATCGGTGTCTGCCGTTTCCATACTCTCCTTTTCGGCGGCGGCGTGGTAAACCGGCGGGTCGCTCACGCCATGCTCCGCCCGGGCGAAGACGAGCCGTAGAACTGGCCGTGGAAGCCGTACGGGAGCCGGTGCGGGAGGTGCGCTCGCCCCAGCTCGCGCAGCGTCCCGGCGTCCAGACAGACGAGCGCGGAGCGGTCCGCGTCGGGCGTCAGCACGACTGAGAGCAGGACGCCGTCGTCCTCGCCGGTCGGATTCGGCGCCGGCACGAACAGGGGCTCTCCGGGGTAGGTGTTCGACTCGCCCCACCGACGGACTGTGCCGGCCTCGACGTCGACCTTGGCGACGGCCGTGGGTAGGCTCGACCCGCCGTTGGTCTCCGCGAGGTAGACGTATCGGTGCCGTTCGCCGTTCACCGCCCGGTAGTTGATCGTCGGGAACTCGACGGGACCGCGGTGGAGGCGCTCGCGGTCGGCGTCGCCGCCGGACAGCGGCAGTCGGTACCGGCGGAGGTCGCCGCTCGGGAGGTCCGGGTCGTCGCTCCGGAGGTTCGACAGCGTGAGTCCGGTGACCGCGCGCTCGTCGTCGAAGGCGACGAGGTAGACGACGAGCTCGCCGTCGGCCTCGTAGGCGTTCGCGTGGTGGTAGACGAATGCTGGCGGCGCCGTCACCGTCGCCTCGTGCTTGCCGGTCGTCCGGTTGAGGACGACGAACCGCAGCGGCGCGTCGAGCGGCCGGAACGCGTCAAGGAACGTCTCTCTCGTCACCGCGCCTCGGAGGAGCCGGAGCGCGTCCAGCCCGAACGCGTTCACGGTGACGACGGCGTACCGCTCGGTCAGCGCGAACGAGTGGACGTAGGGCGCCTCGTTGAAGCGGAGCCGCGTCAGCGCCGTCGGCGTGCCGCCGTCGGCCGGCCGGCGGAACAGCGTGTAGGTCGTCTCGCGGCCGTACGAGACGCCGAGGTTGTAGAAGGCGTCCTCCTCGGGGGCGTGGTGGACGTGCGCGAGCGTGAGGTCGCTGTCGAGCCCCGCGGTGAGGTCGATCTGCCCCGTCGTCTCAAGTGTGTCCGGGTCGAACGTCAGCGCCGTCGGCGACTCCGTTACCGCCGCGAGCTCCTCGCCGAACCGCTGGACGCCGATGACCGGGTTGTCCGGGAACGTTCCGGAGAGGACCTGCCGGACCCGCGTCCATATCGGGCGGTCCGGCGGCGTCCCGGGGAAAGGCGTGCGGACGCCACCGCCGCGCTCCGCGAACGCGTAGTCGCGGCTCTCGACGAACCGGTTCGCGTACGTCACCGTTCCGTCCTCGATCCGGAACCGGCGCAGCAGCGCGAACGGGTCGAACCAGTGTCGAAGCCGCGTGTCGCCGGCCTCGAACTGCCCCGGACCGTTGCCGATCAGGTCCCCGACCAGCCAGTCCGGAAACGACCCGTCGACGGGGAGCCGCTCGTTCTCGATCTCCTCGCGCTGCGTGCGGAACCCGGCGCGGTGATCGCTCGGTGTGGTCACACATCACAGTACGGGCGGATGCGCCTATTACCATCGGTCTCTGAGCGGACGCCGACCGAGGGGGGTCCAAACCGACGATCAAGGCGATCGACACCGGGTCACGCGAGGCCAGGGCCCGTACCGCGCGTCACTCGACCGAGCAGCGATCGATTCCGAGCGCGCGGTACAGCAGGCACCGTCTGGTCGCCCCCTCCACGATCAGCACCGCGCCGGCGACGCCGAGTCCGGCCGCGGAGACCACCGGAACGGTGAGCGTCCCGTTCGCGGCGAGGAGCGCGAGCGCCACGATGACGACGCCGCCCGCGATCCGAGCGAGCGCGTCGATCCGGCCGACGTTCCGTTTCACGAGCCACGCTTACGGCTGAACGGACTAAAAGGGTCGTTCCCGACGCCCGTCCGTACATCTCGCGTGCGGTCCGACGGTCCTCCACCGGGATTTATTTCCCCCGAAACGGATCAATCGGCATGCCCGAAGGCGCGCGGGTCGGGACGCCGAACGCGACAACGCCATCGAGGCGCACGACGCGTCAAAGCACCGGTCAACCACAATCGTCTCCGAACGGGATTCTCAACGTCAGATTGATGCCTTATGTAAATCTGCGCTAACCGGGTGGTACTTTCTTCAGGAGGGGATGAGATTTTGGTTCATCAGTCGCTATTGCAAGCTACGGCATAGCTATGAACGTCGATCAAAAAACGGTTGTAATCACTGGTGCCGCACGCGGAATCGGCAAAGGGATCGCCAAGACGTTTGTCAACCACGACGCACGCGTCGTCCTCGTCGATATTGATGAGGAGGCAGTTCGACAGGCGGCCACCGACATCGAAGGTGGGACTGTTGAGGCGTATGCCGGCGATGTAACTAGCCTCGAAGATATGGAAGCAGTCACCAAGGCAGTCGCAGAACAGTACGGTGGCGTCGATGTCGTGTGTGCAAATGCCGGTATTTACCCATCGGCTTCGCTTGACGAGATGACGGAGGACGACTGGGAACGAGTCTTAGACGTGAACTTGAAAGGCACGTTCACGACCGTGAAAGCCAGTCTCCCGTACCTGAAAGACGGGGAATCCGGACGAGTCCTGCTGACGTCGTCAATAACCGGTCCAATAACTGGGTACCCCGGGTGGAGCCATTACGGTGCGACGAAGGCCGGGATGCTCGGGTTCATGCGAACGGCGGCACTCGAATTAGCGAGCCACGACGTTACTGTCAACGCCGTTCTTCCCGGGAACATCCGTACTGAATCGTTAGACGATTTGGGCGAGGAGTACATCGAACAGATGACAACAAGCGTTCCGCTCGGAACGTTAGGGGAACCCGAAGATATCGGACACGCTATGGTCTTCTTAGCATCTGACGAGGCGAAGTTCATCACTGGACAGACGCTCGTCGTAGACGGGGGACAAACGCTTCCGGAATCGATAATGGCGCTTGAGGGCGAAGAATAGCAACGTCATGATCTTTTTTGAAACTACCCCCGCGTGATCGGTTCCGCTGCTCTGGACGAATAGTCTTGAATGGACTGAAAGCTACACGCGTTACGTCGGGGGATTCCGCAGATGTCGCACATCGCCTGCGGTTGATTCTACTCGATAGTCCATAGACTCGTTACGGTCTAGATGCTGCAGATGCACAGGAGCAGGCGATACGAGATCCATCCGCGAATCCGAACGGACGAGAGATGGGTTTTTCTCGATGTCGCTTGACCTTCTATCCACGTATGTCCGAGACGGAGACCTGCGAGCGTCACGCCTGGGCGTCCGTCGGCGTCGTGACTCGGGACGGCTCAGTTCACCGGATCTGGGAGTGCGAGAATTGTCCGGCGTGGACCGCTGAACAGTTTGACTCCGACCACGAACGACCGTGGGACGAGACGTGGCTGGCTGAGCGGTAATATGCCGGTTTCGGGCGAGCTACTGACGCTGGTGTCCGTCGGTGCCGTAGCACTCTACACCCTCGTGACGGCGGCGAGTCGTGCTATCGATCGCTTGCTTGCAATCGCGGAGTTCTACGACGTCTCCGAGGTACTCGTCGGTATGACCATCCTCGCAGTGGGGACGAGCTTGCCGGAGCTCAGCTCTCATCTCATCGCGTCGCTGGGCATCCTTTCAGGCGTCTTGGACTATCAGACTACCTCTGCTGTCGTCATCGGCGGCAATACCGGTTCGTCGACCGTCCAGCAACTCCTGCTCGTCGGTGTCCTCCTCATCGGATACGGGAATCTCGATCTCTCTCGGACGTTCGTTCGTGAGAGCTACCTTCCGATGCTTGGCGTGTTCGTCGTGACGATGGCCCTCGCTTGGGACGGAAGGATCAGCCGGCTTGACGGGGTTCTGCTGTTGGCTCTCTACGTCGTGTATGTTGGGATCGTAGTTACCCGTCGGGAACGAACGCAGACACTTCGAGAGCCACCGAGCACCAACCCTCGACGGGATGCCGTCGTCGCGACAGGCCTGCTCGTGTTAGTGCTGCTCTCCGCATCGCTCATGCTTTCGGTCATCGAGGTGGTCATCGGTTTGCTAGATCTCGGCGGATCGATGATCGGAATCGTAACCATCGGCGTGGCAGCCGCATTACCCGAATTGACGGCCGTTATGGACGCGATCCGTCGACGATCTCCGAACGTCGCACTCGGGACCCTCATCGGGAGCAACATCGTCAATCCCCTCGTCGGTATCGGCATGGGTGGTGCCATCTCCACCTACTACGTCCCTCCGGCTGTCGTCCTCTGGGACCTCCCGTTCAAGCTCGTCACCGGTGCTGGGTTGCTCGGGTGGACGCTGTACGTGAACGACGGAAAACTCACCCGAACCGAGGGCGGCTACCTGTTGGGCCTGTATTTCGTGTTCGTAGCCGGTCGTCTTCTCTTGTTCCCGGGCCAGTAAACGGCTGAACACCGCTGTAACTCACTGTGCTGTCCACCCGCCGTCAACCGGAATATTCGCGCCCGTTATGTAGGAGGCCTCATCAGAGGCGAGGAACATCGCAAGCCCCGCGATTTCCTCCGGTTGGGCGACCCGCCCCATCGGTGTTTGTCCATGGACGTACTCGTAGAATTCCTCTTCACCAAAGGCGGGATCAGTCATCGGTGTTTCGACGAAGCCCGGGCAGATGCTGTTGACTCGTACGTTCTGTTTGGCGTAATCGACGGCGACTGACCGTGTGAAGTTGACAATTGCGCCTTTCGCCGCCGCGTATGCAGTCGCACTCGGGCCCGCGACGAGCCCGTAGATCGACGCGATGTTGACGATACTTCCCTCGGACTCCTTCAGGTGTGGTAACGCCGCGCGCGTCCCGTGCATGACGCCGTTCAGATTGATCCGCATCACGTCGTGCCAATCATCGAGTGCCATCTCCTCGACTGTCCCGACACGACCGATTCCAGCATTATTCACCATTGCATCCAATCGACCGTAGTCCTCCACAGTCGCCTCGACGAGTGCTTTCACCTGATCGTAGTCGGCGACGTCACACTGGACGAAGTCACAGCCGAGTTCCTTTGCTGTCGCTTGGCCGGTCTCGCTCGACCGGTTCGCAATGACGACGTCGGCTCCGTATTCGAGGTACTTCACCGCAGATGCCCGTCCGATACCTGTCGAACCGCCAGTGATGACTGCGACCTTTCCATCGAGCATAGCACCTCCTATATTCTGCGGGTGATTAAGTATTCACCCGAGCGACATCTCCCCATCCTGATCAGAATCGACGGATGAGATGTCGTGTTTGTGTGTATATTACGGGCCTACGTGACATACAGCAGTTTTCCAGGAGAATACTACACCGAGTATCGCTCCTCTGATGAATCCTCTCGTATTGGAGTCTCCAGCCGTAGTCATGGCGCTACTGACCGTATCTCTATTTGATTCCCGAAGAAATACTATTCGAAATCGAGGAACCCCGTGCGCGGGCAGAGATCGCCGAAACACTCGTTGCAGCTACTGAAGAAATCAAAAACGGCGATGGTCACCGAGAGAGTTCGACTGACGAACAGGAGATCGGAATTGGACCGAGCATACTTTGCTCATATAGACGAGTCACTCGAAGATGGCCCACCTGCAAACGCCCCGAATACACCGATTTCTGCTCTCTCCGTTCGCCACAGTCTTCGACAATCGACTTTTTCGGCGAGTGAAGTTACAATCGCTGCCGACAGAGTTCGCCGTCGCACGAGCTCGTGCGACTGCCGATCGAACGGACGACGTACCTGACTTCTGCCGTCAACTTGATCTACCGATTCCAGGGGGATGGCGCCGCCGACACCTACGGCGAAAACTCGACGCACATACCCAACGGCGCAGGCGATACGAACGAACAAAGGCGGCCTGGGACGCGGCGTTCTGGACGGAGTCACCTCCGCCGATGGAAGAACGGGTTACGCTTGAGAAACGACGGCGAGAGCTGTCGGAGTCGTATCGCAAACCGACACTTGCGTTCGGACGATTGGCCCGTAACATCGCTCCCATCGAGTTTGATGTCCCCGCTCCGGACGACGTGTTTGACCAGTGGGCCAACGAACTCGAAGATCCGTCATTATTGTACGGTGAACCCGAGTCGGCTTCCATCGAGACCTCTGCTGCGGTGGCTGGACCCGGAACTCGGGAGTACATCGTTCGCTTCCAGTCTCCATCAGAACACGTGGACCCGACAGCGTATGCCCGCGTCTACGAACCGGTCGCCGGTGATGAGGCTCTTCCAACGATGATCTTCCACAGCGGCCTTGGCATGATGAACGATTCGCTTCCCTACTGGCCCGAGGAAGAGTATATTGGCCGGAACCTCGCACCACAGGGAATTCGGGTGATCCTCCCCGAATCACCCTGGAGCGGACGGAGGGAACTTCCCGGATCGTACTCTGGTGAACCATATCTGGCTCACGCTCCAGTGGGGTTGTTTCAATCCTACGGTGCAGCGGTTCAGGAAACCGCGATCCTCACTGCGTGGGCACGGCAGCGAGGTGCACCGCGCGTGGGACTCGGTGGGATGAGCCTCGGTGGTATCGTGACCGCCTTTGTCATCGGCCACGCAGGGAGGTGGTCAGAGGAACTGCGACCCGATGCCGCGTTTCCGGTCGCGTTCTCGACGGAGATTGTTCGGCTCCTCCAAGAGAGTACGATAACTGAACTGCTCAACGTCACCAGTGCGGTGCGAGACGCGGGGTGGAACGGGAACACGCTATCTACGCTCACACCGCTTCTCCGACCACCTTCCACTCCTGGAATAGCGCCGGGTGACATCTATCCGTTCGCTGGGATCAACGACGACGCGACACTATACAAGCACGCCGAATCGACACTTGACGAATGGGACGTCCCCGACGCAAACCGGACGATATGGCCAACCGACCATTTCGGCGTGTACTTTCACGCGCTTCGTGGTGACGAGATTCAACGTCGCATGATTCGAGAAATGACTGGACAAGCGAGTGACGGTACGAAGTAAGATCCGTTCTCGTGCCGCGCCAGACTGGCCGGATAGCTGTACGCGAGTCCCAGATGCACATCACTCCGCTCAACCGGTGAACGAACGTAATAGCGTCCCCGTTCGACCAATAATCACCTCGCAGTTGGGCGGTTATCGAGACGCAAACCTGTGGCGGGTGGACGAGTTGGCGTTAATCTGTATTTGGAATCACTCCCGGACTACGGCACGTTGGGATACCCGTGTCCGGACTTTTCCTAAGGAAAGAGAGGGAACCGCCCTATGGTTCGCACGACTTCTCAGCCTACCCAGCGAATGCGAACGCGATTGGCAGCCACAGGTACGTGAGTACGATGATGGCGACGATGCCGAGCAGGTTCAACCATAGGCCGACACGCGACATCTTGTGAATCGTTACGTAGCCGCTGCCGAAGACGACGGCATTCGGGGGCGTCGCCACCGGAAGCATAAACGCCATCGAGGCCGCGATTGCAGTGGTCGCCATCAGCGTGAGCGGCGACACTCCGAGGGTCATGCCGAGGCCGATCATGATCGGCATAAAGACCGTCGCCGTCGCCGTGTTCGACGTTACCTCCGTCAAGAAGACGACGGTCGTAGCGACCACAAGGACGAGAAGAACGACGGGAACGCCCGGAATACCGGCCAAACCCTGTGCGATAACCGTGTCTAGTCCGCTCTCCTGGAACCCATTTGCCAGTGAAAAACCCGCTCCGAGGAGTAAGAGAACGCCCCACGGCACGCGTGTCGCATCACTCCAGTCGAGAAGGAACTCACGTTTTTCGTAGTCGACAGGAACGACAAACAGGAGCACCCCGCCAACGATGGCAACGACCGTGTCTGTGACTGCAGGGAACAGCGGTTGCAGGACAAACGGTCGGAGGAGCCATCCAGCTGCAACGAGTACGAAGATTACCAGCACCCGTCGCTCACCACGCGTGATCGCTCCGAGTTCCTCCCGCTGTGTCCGAATCATGGTATCAACGGCCTGATCGTCGGGAATCTCCGGTCGAAGGAGTTTCACCAGCAGTAGCCATGTGACGAACAGAAACACGACGGAAAGCGGCCCGGCGAAGACAAGCCAGTCGAGAAAGCTGACCTGTACGTCCAGTCGGGATTCTGCCACGCCTGCAAAGACGGCATTCGGAGGACTGCCGATCAGGGTCGCCACACCACCAATTGATGCGCTATACGCGATCCCAAGCATCAGTGCGAGTCCAAAGTCACTAGCAGGACGTTCGTCTGGATCGGTACGAACACCTGCGACGATATCGTCGTCCTCGTTACCCGCAGCCATCTCTTGTTCTTGTTCGTCAACAGCCCCAACCGAGACGACGACTGCGGTCCCAATTGGCACCATCAGCATTGCCGTCGCGGAATTCGATATCCACATCGAGAGGAAGGCAGTTGCCAGCATAAACCCGAGCAGAAGCCGATCAGACCGCGTACCCACGAGACTCATGATACTGAGTGCGATTCGCCTGTGAAGACCCCACCGCTCAATGCCAAGTGCGAGCAGAAATCCTCCGAGTAGCAGAAACACCACCGGGTCGGCATACGGTGCCGTAGCCGCCGGAGCATCAACGACGCCAGTCAGGGGAAAGAGTACGATAGGAAGGAGGCTCGTCGCTGGAATCGGAATGGCTTCTGTCACCCACCAGGCTGCAATCCAGAGAGTGCTTGCGAGCGCTGCATTCGCGGACGAGGGGATGTCGAACGGTGAAAACAGGAGAACGCTGACGAACAGTGAGGGTCCCAAAACTAACCCGATCTGCTGTCGGGTGACAAACTTAGAGAGACGACTATGAGATACCATACGTGTATGTTGAGCCAGTGTTCGAGAGAGTGCGAATTACTACAATGTACGTATCAGTGAAGGTTCTGGTGCGAGAACGATTGTGGCTGGTGGAGCACTCCTGAGCATCCTGTTTTACCCCCCGTTTCTTTGCTCCTCGACACGTAGCTTGATGTGATGTGTAATCGGATTTCGCGCTCACAGATGGGCGTGATAATCCGCAGCGCGCGACGCGCCACGCTCTCGACTTGGCTCAGCAGTACGGAGCCGAACTTCACGCAGTCTACGTTATCGAAACCAGAACTACTGTTGGGGTTGTGACCGAATGTGGTGATATGGTTAAACACTCCGCTGCTCGAATCATCTCGGTATTCATGTTGTGTTCGCTTGGTCAACCGATGACGGCTCACACTACTCGTAGAACTACCTTCCGTTGAGGCGTTTGAATTCTCGAAGTGACCGCTGTTCTGATCGTCGAAGACCGCCTGGCGTAACACTGCCAGTGAGCGCGGAGTCCAGGGTCTCCAAGAGTGCACCTGCTGCGAGATCATCGGGAACCATCACGTATTCCGCGCCCGCTTCGTAGAGACTCTCTGCCTCGTCACTCGTTCTCGCCCGCACGAATACGTCAGAGGTGCTATCGAGAGCAAGCAGGTACTCTGTCACTCGCCGATCCGGGGTCGTAGAGATGAGTACCTGGGCCCGATCCACACGAGCGAATTCACGTGTGATATCGGACATTACGTCACCAAAAACGTAGTTATCGCACTCGTATCGAACTGCATCGAACTCCTCGGGATTGTGATCCACGACGACATACGACTGTCCGAGCTGCTCGCACGTCCGGACAACCTGTCGCCCAAGCTGACCATAGCCGATAACGACGACATGCTCGGCGATATCCGGATCGACCGCGCTCCGATTCCGTGTCCGTTCGTGGGCAGATTCATACGGTAGCCAACCGTCCAGCCACCGGAAGAATCGCTCGTCGTGCTGCTGAGTTACTGTGGACGTGATCATCGTTGCCGCTGCTGCGAGCACGATGGCATCGAAGACGCCGGGATCGATCCGGTCCAGAATCAGCGCCTGAATTGCGATGATGAGAGCAAACTCGCTTACTTGATCGAGTCGCAAACTGGTCAGCGTTGCTGTCCGAACTTCGTATCCTCGCCGGACGAGTGCGGTAATCGTCACGAGGGGCTTCACCACAACAACAAATATTGTCAAACTGGCTGCAAGTAGTGCAGTATGGATCGTCGGTAGCGCAACGAGACTCCCGAGCGTCACGAAAAAGATCGCAGTGAAGAAACTCTCCAGCGAATCGAGAGCGTTGAGTAAAGCCAGGTTCCCCTCGAAGCGGAGCTTGATCGCCGCTCCGGCGGCAAAGGCACCGACGACGATTGAAACACCGAGCAACTCGGCTCCCGCGACGAAAACGACGAGAAGCGCGATACCCGTGAGTGCGATCACTTCCTCGGAACCGGTAGACAACCGTACGAGTTGAGTAAAGACGTAGACTCGCACGAACAGCGCTGCGACCAGAACCATAACGCCGTACCCGAGTTCCACCGCAATCGCATCCAACTCGAAGGCTGTGGCACTCAACAGGAGAACGAACAGGACGGCAAAGAGATCCTGGACGAAGTGAATCGACTGGGTGAGCCGTCCGTACACGAGGTCGAGGTGGATGTTTTCGCCCAGTAGCTCACGGCCGACGAGCGACGAGCTGAGCGAAGTCGCGATGCCGATATAGATCGCATCCAGCGGCCGTAGTCCGAACAGCAGGGCGCCGGCAACTGCGACACCACCGATGAGGAGGAACTGGATTGCTGCGATATGTTCGCTATCCGTGGCGACTAGCCGGAGGCGTTCTGGCTCCACGTAGACGCCGAATACGAAGACGAGAAACGCGATTCCAAACTGAGCCAGCACCAGCGTCTCTCCGCGCCCAATAAGAGGAGCAATCAGTATGCCAACGACGATATATACCGGAACAGACGGGATTCCAACGTACTTTGCCGCGAGCAAGAACACTGCCGAGACAACGAAAATCGTCGCCAATGGCGTCAGCAATTCAGTCATCGGTCCCACCACCGAGCGTCGTCCTTTCGCGGGTCACCTCTCGGTGGAACTCCTCGGGATCGACGAGATACGATTCGACCGTGTCCGCGAGTCGGCCTGCCGTGAGCGCTGTGCTACTGATTACGTACGTCGCGCCTCGTCGGTAGAGTTCAATCGCGTCGTTTTTTGACTCGGCCTCGACGAAGACGAGCGCGTCCTCGTCGGCTTCCCGTAGTGCCGTCCAGTTGACGTCCTGCTCCACTGACGAGCTGAGGACGAACGCGGCTCGTCCAATCCCGGCGGCTTTCCGAAGCTCTCCGTGTTTGAAATCGCCGTAAATATACTCGTACGGGGAGTTCCGGAGAAATTCCAGATGTCTCGGGTTGCGGTCGATTACGACGACGTCTCCGTACGCCTCTTTCAGGCGTGGAAGAACCCGCTTCGTAACGTCGTCGTAGCCGATCACGACGGCGTGGTCGCGGTACGTCAGGAGTTCGACGTCGTGCTTGTCCGGACTCTCGAAACGGGCGAAGTAGGGCTCGACGCGCTCCCAAATTTGGTAGTTGTAGTTGATAACGTACGTCGAAAGACCCATCGTGACGATAGCCATCAGGCTGAGAAACCCGAGGATATCAGGGCCGACGAATCCCTGTGACACGGCAATCGCTCCGACGACGAGAGAGAACTCACTGACCTGAATCAGGTTGATTGACCCGATGAACGACGTTTCAGGCGTGAAATCTTCGTAGTTGATGAGGCCGAACATGATTAGGAAATTACCTATCATCATGAGTGCGGATGCGATGAGCGCTTCTTCCCAATACGCGAATAGCTGGTCGGCAGCCAGTCTGAGCCCGATACTTGAGAAGAACACGACCATGAAAAAGTCCGTTAACGGGCGGACGCGCTCGGTGAGTTCACTCGTGTAGGAGACCTGGGCGAGACTGAGTCCGGCCAGGAACGCACCAACCTCGATCGAGAGGTCGAGTTGATCTGCCACGACGATGAACAGAAACGCCCACGCGATCCCGACGACGAAGAAGGTTTCCTGATCGTCAGCGGCGAGCTCGAACAACCGTGGCAGCACGTACTTCGAAGCGACGTACGAGAACGCACCGATACCGGCCATCAGTGCAAAGATAGTCCCGATACTGAGGGCAACCTCGCTCGTTGACCCGAGGGACTCAGCGCTCAGCAGTGCGAGGAGAACGACGAGGTAGATGTCCTGAATGATGAGGACGCCGACGTCGATTCGCCCCGGAAGCGTCGAAAGTTCGTCCTTGTCCGTGAGCAGTTTCACGATGATCGGCGTCGCCCCGAAAACCGTTGCGAGTGCGATGATGACGGTTTCGACAAGCGCGAATCCGAGCAGCCACGCGACAGCGAAGGCCAACGCCGTTTGCAGGACCGTCTGCCAGACCGCGATGTTGATGATCGGGCGAAGAATCTCGCGGATGTCGTCGATACGCATCTTCATTCCGAGGAGAAAGAGCAAGAAGCCCAACCCGAGTTCCGCCATCAGATCCACAACGACGGTTTCGGAGACGACGTTCAGGAATACCGGTCCGAGAACGATTCCGGTGAAGATGTAGGCAATGATCGTCGGTTGGCCGGTTCGTTGTGCGACGTAGCTCAATGCGACTGCCGTGAGGATAATCAACGAGAAGTCAGCTGTGAGCGAGACAGTCTCTGCTTGCATCAGAATACGTACTCTACCTGGTTCTTGATTCGGCGTTGACCTATACATTGCTCTCCGATGAGTTATGATGAGGGGCTGTTTTCCGCTCTGGGGCAGAACACCGATATGGTGGGCGGAAAAGCGATACGGTATGAAAGTGCGCGAGACGCAACTCCCCGGCGTGGGGACGCGATACCAGGTTTCGTTTGCGGACAGTGGGGTTTTCACGATCCTCCTGTACAGCGACGGGACCGCGAGGCCTTCTGGACCGAAGACGAAGACAGCGACGGTAAGCGCCTGTTCAAAACGACGTAGTCGCAGGCTCGGAAGCTGGCGGAGATTTTCGATGGGACGTATTTCGAACCGGTACCTGAAGATCTGGAGAATGTGTTTCGGGATGCCAGGATTCGCTGGATAGCAACCCCAGTGGATTCACCGCTTGCTGGAAAGACGATTCGAGAGGAGGAAGTCCGGACGCAAACGAACGCTTCGATTATCGGCATTCAGCGCGAGACAAATACGATATCGAACCCGTCACCCGATACTCGGATTCAGGCCAATGACGTGTTGGTAGTTGTTGGTTCGGATGACGACATTCAGGTCAGGAATCCGTTAGTGCCCGGGACACTGGTCCCCCTGTTTTGGCGCTTTGACCACAGTCTGTCTCTCCTCCCCCAGGAATTTCGAAGAAGCTCTCACCAGCTCTGCTGCATTCGCGCTGAGTATTCAGCACGCTGTTACTATCAATTGCTACGGATTTCAACGGAGCAGAAAATCCACTATTTGAAGCCGAACTCGAACGACTCACGGATTCTGAAACGGGAGAAGAACGGTACGAACTCGAGTACGAAATTAGATGGAGAAAGTGACGCCATGTTGTTCCGAAGGTATCCTCCGTCCTCTGTACGTGACAGTCTTCGTTCACACCTGTAGAGATCCGGTAAGGTCACCGGTTCGGATTCGCCTGCCAAGGGTTGCAACGGTCTCTCAGCAACGGCACGGCTCACAAGCCACCTACACGACTGTTTTTCGTCCGAGGACAGTCTCTATCTGGAGTTCATACAGAGAGAACTCGACGTTTTCCACTGTTTCGTCGAACAGGCGAAACGGCTGAAACCATTTGTTTAGTGTAGATTCGTCGACATTTTTTGACCACTCTTCGATTGGACCACGAACGTGAATACTCCACGACTCGTCCGTTGACGCTTCGTAGCACACGAACGTCGCAGTGTCTGTCGTTCTGAGGAATCGTCCTTTCTCGCTCTCGTGATCGTGCTGGCTCACTCGAAGGAGGAGTCGCTCGCCGTCGTAGTGATAACTCAACGGGATCGCGTACGCATCGTCGTCGTCCGCTAATCCGAGAACACCGTGCTCGCCGGCTTGCAGGTAGTCGTTGACCTCGGACTCAGTCATCCCCGTTGTATACACGTATTCGACGTGATCCATAGATAACTTCACGTGACGGAGGCTCATATAGGCTCCTTGGCATCGAGGTCCGATCCGCGATTAGGCCCAACACTCACCGAACACGCAGATAGTCGTTCAGTCTTCCCCTCGCCCCTCGGCAGCAATCTCTTCACGCTGGCAGGACGCGTATTCACCGTCAGTGAAGCGGGTGACGCGGCCTGTCTCTCCACTGAGAGTGATCGTTGTTACCACGTCGTCTCGGAGAGATGTTTCGAGAGCACTCATGTGACGGGCACCCATCCAGTCGGCATACGCGATCGCCCTTCCCCTGCTGGCGGCGTCGTGGTCTTCGGGAATGTCTTTGAGTCGAACCATCTGCTCGTGAATAGTGCCGTCGACCGTGATGATGACCGCTCCATCGCGGTTGAGGGCGACCGTTCGAGCAGTCTCGAAAAACGACTCGTGATCCACCACTGTACACTCCTCCACGGGCCATCGATTCGAACCTATCGGATCGGCGTATTCATCGATCGACGTTCCGGCGACGAGTACGATGTACAGTCCCGGCCCCTGTACGTACGTCGTTTCCCACTGGTCGAACTCGAGGCTCACGCTCTCTACGCAGTCCGTGACAGTCCGGATGAGTTCTTCGACAGGAGGGTGATTCGCGTACCGGAACGTGAGCGAATCCTCGCACATCTCGTACGTAATTCATCGCGGGATTATAAAAGATATCTCACGGTGGAATACCGTCACGATGAGGTTCAGCGCCCGCGGACCCGTTCAGTCGGCTGACGACGGTTCCAACAGAGCGGTCTCGTCCAATCCACCCGAGCAGCTATCGTGACCGGGGAAAGGTCACTTGGTCGTAGCTACGCACAATTATCAATAGGTATGGGAGGGTTAGTAATCCGTAGTGATCGAAGAGCCGCACAGTCAGCCGGCCGAAGCTGTCCTCTCGGCTCACGAAACGACTGCCGAGGGAGTATCCGCCGAGGAAGCCCAGCAGCGGCTCGCAGAACACGGCGAAAACGAAGTCGTCCAGGTGAGCGAGCGCACACCACTGACCATTCTCGTGGCGCAGTTCGACAGCGTCCTCATCTGGGTACTGGTGGCTGCGGCCCTGCTCTCGGTCTGGGCCGGCCATGCCCTCGATGCCGTTCTCATCGTCGCCCTCGTCGTCGCCAACGGGATTTTCGGCTTCATCCAGGATTATCGCGCCGAACAGAGTCTCGAAGCGCTTCGGGAACTAACGGCACCGACGGCAACCGTTCGGCGGGATGGGACCACCGTAGAGATCGACGCGACGGAACTTGTCTCCGGTGACGTCATCGAACTGGAAAGCGGGGATGTCGTCCCCGCAGACGGACGGCTCCTCGAAGAGGCGGATATCGAGGTGGACGAGGCGGCCCTCACGGGCGAAAGCGCGCCGGTCTCGAAGTCCCCGGAGCCGGTCGACCCCGATGCACCGCTCGCGGAGCGCAGCAGTATGGTGTACAAGGGGACGAACATCACCCGGGGGCGTGGCGCCGTCGTCGTCTCCGCGACCGGCATGGACACCGAGGTCGGCGCGATCGCACAGGGGCTCTCGTCGACCGAGGAGCGACGAACCCCGCTCCAGAACGAACTGGACCGACTCGGCCGTCGCCTCGGGTTCGGCGTGCTCGTGCTGGCCTCTCTGGTCGTTCCACTCTTGGTGCTTCGCGAGACGCCCCCGATCCAGGCCGGTCTCACCGCAGTATCTCTCGCGGTCGCCGCGGTCCCGGAGGGGCTCCCGGCCGTCGTGACGTTGACGCTCGCGCTCGGGGTGCGAACCATGGCAGACGAGAACGCACTCGTTCGTCGACTGTCGGCCGTCGAGGCGCTGGGTGCCGTCGATGTCATCTGTACCGACAAGACGGGGACACTCACCGAGGGACGGATGAGTGTCAGCAAAGTGTGGGTGAACGACGCCGTCGTCGACCTTGACGACACCGGAGACAGAGTGGAGGAGAACCGACTGTCGCTGCTGTTTCGCGCCGGGGCACTCTGCAACGATGCAACCCACGAGGAAGGTGATCCAAGCGAGCAGGCACTGGTCAACGCAGCTGAAGACTACGGAATCAATGTCGAGGCAGTTCGCGACGACCACCCTCGAACTGACGAAATTTCATTCTCTTCCGAGACGAAGTGGATGGGTACGATTCACGACGATGTTGCGTACGTCAAGGGAGCACCGGAGGTTGTCCTCTCGAAGTCCTCGCGTGTACTGACGGCAGACGGACCGACAGCTCTTACTTCGGAAGCGGCCGACCGCATCCGAGAGCAGGTTCGGACGTTCGCGGACGACGCACTCCGCGTGCTGGCCATCGCCCACGCTGAGGACCCAGACGACGTCGCCGAGGATCTCGTGTTCGTTGGACTGGTCGGGATGATCGATCCCCCACGGGAGGAAGTCGCCGACGCCCTCGCGGCGACGAAGCGCGCCGGCATTGACGTGAAAATGGTAACCGGCGACAACGTCCGGACTGCTGCCGCGATCGCGGGGTCACTCGGAATGGGGCAGGAGGTTATGGAGGGGCGTGACCTCGAAGGCATCGACGACGAAACACTTCGCGAGCGCGTCGAGACGGTCGACGTGTTCGCGCGCACGTCCCCCGAGCACAAGGTGCGCATCCTGCGTGCGCTCCAGGCAAACGACCGTGTCGTCGCGATGACCGGCGACGGAGTCAACGACGCACCGGCGTTGAAAACCGCCGATATCGGCGTCGCGATGGGCGTCCGGGGGACCGACGTGGCCAAACACGCGAGCGACGTGGTCCTGCTGGACGACAACTACGCGACGATCGAGCGAGCAGTCGAACGCGGGCGCGCTATCTTCGACAACGTCTGGAAGTTCGTCGCCTACCTGCTCAGTGCGAATATCGCCGAGGTCGCGATCGTGTTTCTCGCCTCGCTGTTCGGTTACCTCGTGTTACCGGCGGTGCAGCTTCTGTGGATCAACTTGCTCACAGACGGACTGCCCGCGCTGGCGTTGGGTGCGGATCCACAGAGCGACGACGTGATGGAGCG
>NZ_JAXRUU010000027.1:0-41296 GCF_034497445.1 Halorubrum sp. AD140 | reverse complement strand
TCCGCGGGCCGGCGTCGAACCACTGGGGGTGCTCCGCGTCGGTGACGCCCTCCGTCTTCACCCACTGGAGCCCCTCCGGGAGGTTCCGTCGGTGGTTCCGGAGGAGCCGCCGCGCCTCGGCGAGCGCGTCGTCGCGGTCGCCGAGACACACCGCGAGGCCGACGTCGGCGCGATCGTACCTGGCGGTGGCGTTGAGCAGGGTGGAGAACTCGCTGACGTCCCGTAGCTCCGTGCCGGGCTCCTCGTCGACGAGCGTGTAGGAGGTGCCGACGAGCGCCTCGATCCGGTCGGCCGGCACGCCGGAGGCGACGGCGCGCCGCATCAGTGCGGACGCGAGGATCTGTCGCTCCTCGCCGTCGAGGTCGACCCAGCGGCGCCACTCCCCGTCGCGTCTCACGTCGACGTCGAGGTCGGTCAGGAAGGCGATCGCCCCCGCCTCGTCGTTTGAGACGCCGGGGATCGTCACGTCGGAGGCGTACTCGAGCAGCTTCGGAAGCGGACGGGTCTGTCTGCCGTACAGGTCCAGGTCGGTGCGCGTCTCGATGACGCCGGCGTCGACGCCGTCGGCGACGATCGACTCGTTGGCGCCGACGAGCCCGCCGTCGGAGTCCTGCATGTCGCCGACCGCGCCGACGACCGCGAGCGCGGCGAGGTCGCGGTTGTCGCCGTCCGGGCCCTCCAGCGCCCGGGCGAGCACGTAGCTCGCGCCCGCGCCCGACAGCTCGCTCGCGCCGTCGAGTCCCTCCAGCAGGGGGTTGAGGTGGAACTCCGTGTCGCGGTCGGCCGGCTGGTGGTGGTCGGCGATCACGGGGACGAACGCGCCGCGGGTCTCGTGGTCGGCGATGACGTCGAGCTGGCCGGAGCCGAAGTCGGTGAACAGCACGACGTCGAACTCACGGGCCGCGATCCCCGCGATCGAGTCGGCGTCCAGCTGTTTCTCGAAGACGACCTCGTGGTCGATCCCGGCGCGCGCGAGCGCCGCCGACGCGATCGCGGCGCTCGTCAGCCCGTCGGCGTCGATGTGGGAGGCGAGCAGCACCCGGTCGGCGGCGCGGAGGCGGTCGGCGCAGGCGCTCGCGCGTCCGGCGAGGTCCGGCACGGGTGAGTCGGCGGCTGCCATTACCTCCCGTTGGCTCGCGATCGGGGATAAACTCACGCTTCGGTGGCAACGGCGGAGTCCTGCCCGCCGGAGCGTCACCGCCGCCTCGCCGCCGGCCGAGGCATCACTTGCCGTAACTGACGGTTATAGATATCTCGAGATATATGCACTACACACATGACACGTGGGTTCAACACCCGGAGTCTCCACGCCGGCGCCGCGGTCGACCCGGCGACCGGGTCGCGCGCGACCCCGATCCACCAGACGACCTCGTTCGTCTTCGACGACGCGGACACGGCGGCGGAGCTGTACGCGCTCCGGGCGGAGGGCCACATCTACTCCCGGCTCTCCAACCCGACCGTGGGCGTCCTCGAAGACCGGATCGCAGACTTGTCGGGCGGGACGGACGCGGTCGCGACCGGTTCGGGGATGGCCGCCTTCGACGCGATCACGACCGTGCTCGCGAGCGCGGGCGACAACGTCGTCGCCAGCTCCGAGATGTACGGCGGCACGGCCGCGTACCTCACCGGCATCGCGGACCGTCGGGGCGTGGAGGCCCGGCTCGTCGACACGCTCGACTACGAGGCGTACGCGGACGTGATCGACGAGGACACCGCCTTCGTCCACGTGGAGACGGTCGCGAACCCCTCGCTCGTCACTCCCGACTTCGAGCGACTCGCCGAGATCGCCCACGAGCACGCGGCCCCGCTCGTCGTCGACAACACGTTCGCGAGCCCGTACCTCTGTCGGCCGTTCGAGCACGGCGCCGACATCGTCTGGGAGTCGACGACGAAGTGGATCACGGGTAACGGCACCACCGTCGGCGGGATCGTCGTCGACGGCGGGCAGTTCCCCTGGGACCACCCGGACGCCGACTACGACGAGCTCGACGGGCAGTCGCCGGCGTTTCCGATCGACTTCGTCGAGCGGTTCGGCGACGCCGCCTTCGCGAACGTCGCCCGCCAGCGCGGGGTGCGCCCGACTGGCGGCCAGCAGTCCCCGTTCGACGCGTGGCAAACGATCCAGGGGCTCAACACGCTCCCGCTCCGGATGGAGCGACACTGCGAGAACGCCCGGACCGTCGCCGAGTTTCTCCGCGACGACGACCGGGTGGGCTGGGTGGCGTACCCCGGCTTCGAGGACCACCAGAGCCACGACAACGCCGCGGAGTACCTCGACGGCTTCGGCGGGATGGTCACGTTCGGCGTCGACGGCGGCTACGAGGCCGCCAAGACGTTCTGCGAGGCCGTCGACCTGACGAGCTTCCTCGCGAACGTCGGCGACGCGAAGACGCTCGTCATCCACCCGGCCTCCACCACGCACGCGCAGATGGACGAGACCCAACAGCGGCTCGCGGGCGTCTTCCCCGACATGCTCCGGCTCTCCGTCGGCATCGAGGACCCGGACGACGTGATCGCCGACCTCGACCGCGGGCTGGCGGCGGGCGAGCGCGCCGCCGCGGGTGAGGACCGATGAGCACGACGCCCTCCGACGAGGGGGTCGCCTCGCTCGGCGAGTTCGTCTTCGAGTGCGGCCAGTCGGTCCCCGACCTCGAGGTCGCCTACGAGACCCACGGCGAGTTCGACGGCGACAACGTCGTGTTAGTCTGTCACGCGCTCACCGGCAGCCAGAACGTCGCGCGCTCGCCGTCGCCGGAGCGGGACGCCGGGCAGGCGGGACAGGCCCGCGCCTGGTGGGACGACATCGTGGGACCCGGGAAGGCGATCGACACGACGGAGTACTTCGTCGTCTGCGCGAACGTCCCGGGCTCCTGTTACGGCACGACCGGCCCGACGAGCGAGCGCCCGGCCGACCTCGACCTCTCCGACGAGCCCGACCACGACCGGTGGGGGACCGCCTTCCCGCCGGTGCAGGTCGAGGACTGGGCGCGCGCGCAGCGGCGCCTGCTCGACCACCTCGGCGTGGGGCGGCTGCGCGCCGTCGTCGGCGGCAGCGTCGGCGGGATGAACGTCCTGGAGTGGGCGAAGCGGTACCCGGACGACGTCGACCGGGTCGTCGCCATCGCGACCGCCGGGCGGCTCGACGCGCAGTGCCTCGCGCTCGACGCGGTCGCCCGCCGCGCGATCCGCGCGGACCGGCACTGGAACGGCGGCGACTACTACGGCGAGGACCGCCCCTCGCCGGACGAGGGGCTCGCGTTAGCCCGCCAGATCGGTCACATCATGTACCTCTCGAAGGCCTCGATGGAGCGGAAGTTCGGCCGCCGCTCGGCGGGTCGCGACTCGCTGACCCGCGAGGACAGTGACCTCGGGCTCCCGCCGGAGCCGACGGCGGCGTTCTTCCCGTACCGGGAGGTGGAGTCGTACCTCGACTACCAGGCGGAGGGGTTCAGCGAGCGCTTCGACGCCAACAGCTACCTCTACCTCACTCGCGCGATGGACGAGTACGACCTCTCGGCGGGTCACGGCACCGACGCCGACGCGCTGGCGGCGTTCGAGGGCGAGGCGCTCCTGATGAGCTTCACCGCCGACTGGCACTTCACCGTCGAGCAGTCGTCGTCGCTGGCGGACGCCTTCCGCGACCGCGACGTCCCCGTCGCCCACCACGTGATCGACTCCGACCACGGCCACGACGCGTTCCTCGTCGAGCCCGAGCACGTCGGGCCGCCGCTCCGCGACTTCCTCGCGGAGGGGGTCGAGGGCCGGGCGGTCTCCGACGACGGCGGCGAGGGCGACGAGTCCGCGCGTCCCGAATCGGACCACGCGCCCGTGCACGCGAGCCTCTTCCGGGGATAGCGCGCTCCCATCACATCTCCTGAGGGCGATCGCCGCGCCGCCGAACATTCACTATCAATCATGCAAATGTTCATAGTTCCCGGCTCCGTGGTGTGTGAGGTATGCCCGGTGGACACTCCCAGACGCTCCGACCGTTCCTGTGGCGCGCGGAAAAACTGTACCCCGACACCGAGATCGTCTCCCGGACGCACGAGGGACGGACGCGGCACACGTACGCCGAGTACGCCGACCGGACGGCCCAACTCGCGAACGCGCTCGACGAGCGCGGGATCGAGCGCGGCGACAGGATCGCCACGTTCTGCTGGAACCACACCCGCCACTTCGAGACGTACTTCGGCGTCCCGAACACGGGCGCGCAACTCCACACGATCAACCCCCTGCTGCCGGACGAGCACATCCGGTACATCGTCGACGACGCCGAAGACGAGATCGTCTTCGTCGACCCGTCGCTCGCCCCGAAACTCGCCGCCGCGGCCGACGGCGCCGAGGAGTTCGCCGGCGTCGACTTCGTCGTCATGGGATCCGACGAGATCGACGAGCTGGACGCCACCCCCTACGAGGAGTTCGTCGCGGGCCAGCCGACCGAGTACGACTGGCCCGAGCTCGGCGGCGACCGGCCCGCCGGTCTCTGTTACACCTCCGGCACGACGGGCAGGCCGAAGGGCGTCGAGTACACCCACTCGATGCTGTGGAGCCACACCATGGCCTCCCAGACGCCGCAGGGGATCCCGATGGAGGACTCCGACGTGATCATGCCAGTCGTCCCCATGTTCCACGTCAACGCGTGGGGGATGCCGTTCACCGCGACCGCGGCGGGCGCGAAACACGTCTACCCCGGGCCGTCGCCGACGCCGGCCGACCTCGCGGCGCTGATCGAAGAGGAGGGCGTGACGGTCTCCGCCGGCGTCCCGACGGTGTGGCTGGGGCTTCGGGAGTACATCGCGGAGGGGAACGACGTCGACCTCTCGACGCTCGACACCGTGATCGTCGGCGGCGCGGCCGCCCCCCGGGCGCTGATCGAGTGGTACGACGACCGCGACGTCGAGGTGCTCCACGCGTGGGGGATGACCGAGATGTCGCCGATCGGCACCGTCTCGCACCTCACCGACGACCTCCGCGACGCCGACTACGAGACGCAGGTCGACAAGCGGTCGAAGCAGGGCCTCGTCGTCCCCGGGCTGGAGTTCGAGGTGATCGACGAGAACGGCGAGGAGATCCCGTGGGACGGGGAGGCGTTCGGCGAGCTCCGGGTCCGCGGGCCCTGGGTCACCAAGGAGTACTTCGCTCGTCCCGACGCCAGCGAGGAGGACTTCGTCGACGGCTGGCTGAAGACCGGCGACGTGGTCACCGTCGACGGGGACGGCTACATCCAGCTCGTCGACCGCACGAAGGACGTGATCAAGTCGGGCGGCGAGTGGATCTCCAGCGTCGAGTTGGAGAACGCGATCATGGCCTACGACGGCGTGAGCGAGGCGACCGTGATCGGCGTCCCCCACGAGCGCTGGCAGGAGCGACCGGTCGCGTTCGTCGTCGCGACCGACGGCGTCGACCGCGAGGCGCTCGTCGACGAGATCGAGGCCGGCCTGCGAGAGCAGTACCCCAAGTGGTGGGTGCCGGACGCCGTGGAGTTCATCGACGAGGTGCCCAAGACGGCCACCGGGAAGTTCTCGAAGAAGGACCTCCGCGAGCGGTACGCCGACCAGTCGCTCGTCGAGGGGTCGGTGCCGGAGGAGGACGCGCCCGAGCAGGAGTAGAACCGGACCGAGCGCGCTCGCCGACTGTCCTACTCGGCGTCGCGCTCGCCGACGATCCACTTGTGCGAGTAGCTCTCGCCACAGGTGCAGTGGGCGTACGCGTGGACCACGTCGCCCTCGGCGTAGAGGCCGCCGACCTCCTCGTTCTGCGCCTCCGCGAACGCGAAGACGAACCGCACGTCGTGGTCTTCGTCGGGCGCTTCCTCGGCGAACGGGCACTCCCCGCCGTCGAGCGACCGGGCGATCGTCCCCTCGGCGCCCATCGCCGTCTTCGCGAACTCCATCGCGCCCGTGCCCGTGCCGGCCTCGAACGCGGACCGGCCGGTCTCGCCGTCGAGGATCAGCCGCACGCCGTCGTCCGTCTCGGTCCCGACGTCGCGGAGTCGGGAGTCGTCGTCGAGGTACGCGTCGCTCAGGTAGAAGACGACCTCGTCGAGTCGCTCGCCGGCGAGGAACTCCTCGAGTTTGCTCATGCGGGCCGGAGGCGCGTGAACGGTAAAAGGCGTGCGAGTCGCGACGAGTCGCGGCGAGCCGTCCGACGCCAGCTCGCGTGGGATCGGGGTAACTGTTAATACGCATCACGGCGATCCGTCCCCTGATGAGCGCGCGAACACCATCCGGAGACCGGCTCGTCGAGTGGGCGGAGCTGGTCGACGAGGACGTACCCGAGGAGCTCCGAGAGGAGCGCTCGACCGACGGATAACTTTCACCACGCTTCGCGAAGGCTTTAGGCCGGAGGCGGCGTAGGCCCGCCGATGGCGACCGAGGCCGCCGGCATCGACAGACCCCTGCTCGTCGACGACTTCCTCCAGCGGCGCCGCTACCAGCTCCGGCTTGCGGAGTCCGCGGCCGCCGACCACACCCTCGTCTGTCTCCCGACCGGCCTCGGCAAGACGACGGTCAGCCTGCTCGTCACCGCCGAACGACTCGACGCGGTCGGCGGGAAGGCACTCTTTTTGGCCCCCACCAAACCCCTCGTCCAGCAGCACGCCGACTTCTATCGCGAGGCGCTCTCGATTCCGGACGACGAGATCGTCGTGTTCACCGGCGACGTGAAGCCGGACGACCGCGCCGCGCTCTGGGAGGACGCCCGGATCGCGATCGCGACCCCGCAGGTCGTCGAGAACGACCTGGTCGGCAACCGGATCTCGCTGCGCGAGGTGACCCACTGCACCTTCGACGAGTGTCACCGCGCGACCGGCGACTACGCGTACGTCTACATCGCGGAGCGGTACCACGCCGACGCGGCGGACCCGCTCGTCACCGGGATGTCGGCCTCGCCGGGCGGCGACACCGAGGAGATCGAGACGGTCTGTGAGAACCTCGGGCTCGTCAACGTGGAGGTGATGACCGAGGCGGACGCCGACGTCGACGAGTACACCCACGACACCGACGTGCAGTGGGAGCGGGTGACGCTCCCCGACGAGGTCCTCGAGATCCGCGACGCGCTCAACGAGGTGATCACCGATCGGTTGGAGAAGCTGAAGTCGCTCGGCGTGACGAACACGACGAGCCCCGACCTCTCCCAGCGCGACCTCAACGAGATGCGCGGGAAGCTGAAGCGGATGATGGACAACGACCAGTCGGACGGCTACAAGGGGATGAGCACCCACGCCGAGGTGATGAAGCTCCGGCGCGCGACCGAGCTGGTCGAGACGCAGTCGGTCGAGTCCGTCCGCCGCTACTTCGAGCGTCAGCGCGAGGCCGCCCGGTCGTCGGGCGCCTCGAAGGCGAGCCAGCGGATGGTCGCGGACCCCAAGGTGCGAGAGGCGATGCGGAAGGCGGAGTCGTTCGACGGGCTTCACCCGAAGTTCTCGAAGGCCCGGATCCTCCTCGCGGAGACGCTCGGGATCAACGACGGCGAGCGGGCCATCCTCTTCACCGAGTCCCGCGACACCGCCGAGGCGCTCGTGGAGTTCCTCTCCGCGAGCTTCGACGTCCGGAAGTTCGTCGGCCAGGGCGACAAGCAGGGCTCCGACGGGATGAGCCAGAAACAGCAACAGGAGACGCTCGACGAGTTCAAGAACGGGGAGTTCGAGGTGCTCGTCTCCACGTCGGTCGCCGAGGAGGGCCTCGACGTCCCCGAGGTCGATCTCGTCTGCTTCTACGAGCCGGTTCCCACCGCGATCCGCTCGATCCAGCGCAAGGGTCGGACCGGCCGGCAGGCGGAGGGGAAGGTGGTCGTCCTCATGGCCGAGGACACCCGCGACGAGGCGTTCTTCTGGATCTCGCGGCGCCGCGAGAAGAAGATGGCCACCCAGCTCGCCGAGCTGAAGGAGGCCACCGACGACATCGAGGAGACCGTGGGCGACGACGGACAGGCCGACCTCGACGCGTTCGCGGGGGGATCCGAAGGCGAGGACGCCGACACCGACGCCGACGACGGCGCGGGTGGGAGCGACAGAGGCACCGACGCGGGCGACGAGCCCGCCGACGCCGACGCCGGACTCACCGACTTCGCCGCGGAGGCGCGGGAGACCGAGCTGAGCGACGAGGCGGAAACGGGGGAGAGCAACGGCGGCGTCGTCGCGACGGCCGGGGTCGACGACGGCGTGGAGATCGTCGTCGACCAGCGCGAGCTCGACTCCTCCATCGCGAAGGACCTCTCGACGCGCGACGGGCTCGTCACCCGGCTGGAGACGCTCGCCGTCGGCGACTACGTGCTCTCGGACCGCGTGGCGGTCGAGCGGAAGTCGGCGGCGGACTTCGTCGACTCGATGCTCGACGCCGACCGGTCGATGTTCGAGCAGGTCGGCGAGCTCTCGCGGGCGTACGCCCGCCCCGTGATGGTCGTCGAGGGGACGAACCTCTACGGCCAGCGCGACATCGACCCCAACGCGATCCGCGGCGCGCTCGCGTCGCTGGCGGTCGACTTCGACGTGAGCGTCCTCCGAACCGAGAGCGAGACGGACACCACGGAGCTGCTCGCGACGATCGCCAAACGCGAACAGGAGACGCGCGACCGCGAGGTGAGCGTCCACGGGGAGAAGACGACCAAGACCCGCGCGGAACAGCAGGAGTACGTCGTCTCCTCCATCGCGGACATCGGCCCCGTCACGGCCCGGACCCTCCTCGAGCACTTCGGCACGGTCGAGGCCGTGATGACCGCGCCCGAGGACGATCTGCTGGCGGTCGAGGGCGTCGGTCCGGTGACCGCCGAGCGCATCCGCGAGGTCGTCGGGAGCGAGTACGAGTGACCTCGGTGAAACGCCCGACCGAACTCATCGAGCGAAAGAGAATTGTATACGGAATCGTATACGGGCCAGTGTGAGCAAGAGTATCCGCGTCGACGATGACACACACGCCGCGCTCGCGTCGCTCAAGGGGGACGACGAGACGTTCGACGAGCTGTTGACTCGACTGCTCCGCGAGCGGCGGGAGAACGTCCGCGCGGGTGCCGGTCTGTGGGAGGGGACCGACGCGGCAGACCACGCGAGAGCGAAGCGTCGAGAGATGAAACGCGGGGTCGACTCGCGGTGACGCTGTACGACAGCAGCGTCCTCATCGACTACCTCGCGGGACGAGACGCGGCGGTCGAGTACGTCGCGTCATGCGTTGACGACCGGGCGACCGCGCCCCCGTTGGTGCTGTTCGAGGTGTATCAGGGCGAGGTGTTCAAAACGGACGCGACGGATCTCGAGGCGGTCGACGAGGCGCTGACCTGGGTCGACGTGGTCGAGTCGTCGGCGTCGAGCGCCCGGGCGGCGGCGACCCTTCAGGACGAACTGCGGGCGGAGGGCGAGCCGCTCGCCGCACGCGACGCGTACATCGCCGGAGTCGCCGCGCTTCGGGACGAGCGGCTCGCGGTGGCCGACGCCGACTTCGACGTGGACGGGATCACCGATCGACTCGACGTCGACTTCGTCTGAGACGGGTCAGTCGAACCCGCTCACGAGCGTCACGACCCACTGGCCGACGTCGTACTCCGATCGGACCTCCACGCGCGTCACCCACTTCACCCACTGGAACCCCCGCCGATCTGGGGCGACGAGCCGGGCGGGAGCGCCGTGACCGTGGCTCAGTCGCTCGCCGCCGACGTGCGTCGCGAGCAGGGCGTCTTCGGCCTCGTCGAGCGGGAGACTCCAGCGGTAGCCGGTGACGGAGGTGAACCGGACGTAGGCGGGGTCGCGGTCCGAGTCGCCGGCGTCCCCGGAGCCGCCGGCGTCGACTCCGCCGGCCGCGTCGAGCAGGTCGCCGATGCGGATCCCGCCCCACTCCTGGACCGTGTACCAGCCGCTGGTGCAGTCGAGCAGCGCCTCCCGCTCGTGACCCGCGTCGAGTTCCTCGGCGGTCAGCTCGACTGGATCGCTCACGAGCCCGTCGACGCGCAGCCGGTAGCCGTCGCGGTCGATCGGGTCGGGGTCGTCGGCGACCCACGAGGTGATCGGGAACGCGCCGTTCCCGTCCCCCTCGCGGGGCTGTGACCCGGTGAACCGCCGGTCCGCGCCTCCCGTGTCGAGGAGGTCGCCGACGCCCTGCTGGAGCCGATACGTCGCCGCGCCCGCGGCCAGCAGGACGGCGTACCGCACCGCAGTCCGGCGTCGCTCGAAGTCGACCCGCCGCGGGAGCCTGAATCTGGTCGCGGCGTGCGCGGCCACGAGCGGGAGGAGCGCGAGCCCGAACCCGACGTGGACGGACAGCAGGGTCCAGTGGGAGATCCGGACGTCGAGCCCGACGACCCAGACGATCCCGGTCGAGAGCGCGCCGAGGGCGGCGACCAGGGTCAGGACCGACAGCGCGGTCGACCGCCGCCACCGGCTCGGGTCCGTGAGCCGCCGGCGGACGCGTGCGAGCTTCCACGCGAGCAGGGCGATAATCGCGAGCCCCAGCGCCCGGTGGAGCCAGAACAGCGGCCACCCCTCCGGGACGCCGACGGTGAACGAGACGAGCCCGGTGGCGACCTCCGCGGCCACGAACGCGAACAGCGACCAGTCCACCGCGCGGGGCGGCGGCTCCAGCCGCTCGGCGACGTCGCGAAGCCGGGCTCTCGCTCCCATCTCGACCGTGGTACGTGCTAGCGAGACAAAACGATGCGGGCGCGGCGGCCTCGTGCGTCACGGCGGCCGCAACGCGCCCCGCTCAGAGCTCGTACACCTCGCCGTCGACCGCGAGCGGCTCCTCGAACGCCTCGTCGGGCGGATAGTAGTGCGCGAGGTGGACGAGCCGAGTCCGGTCGGCGTCCAGCTCGTCGGCGAGCGCGAGCGCCCCCTCCCGGGTCATGTGCTTCGAGCCGAACGTGCGCGGGACGCCGTCGGGTCCCTCGTGGCGCCCGCCCATCGGGTGGTGCTCGCAGAGCGAGGCGGGGACGATGGCGTCGGCCAGTAGGAGGTCGGCGTCGGCGAGCGCCGCGCGGGAGCGCTCCGGGACGTCGTAGCTCGTGTCGCCCGTCAGCGAGAGCTTCGCGCCCGTCTCCGGGTCCTCGATGGCGACGCCGTAACACAGAAGCGGCGGGTGGTCGACGGGGACGAATCGGACCTCGAACCCGCACGTCTCGAAGGGCTCGAACGGCTCGCGGGCGTGGACGCCGATGCGGTCCTCCAGGTAGTCGTACTTCGCCCGGATCGTCTCGGCGACGCTCTCGTCGGTGGCGGGGTCGGTCTCGCTCGGCGCGTGGACGGGCAGTCCGTCGACCAGCCGGTAGACGTTGCCGAGCCCGTCGAGGTGGTCGAAGTGAATGTGCGTCACGATTCCCGCGTCCGGGAGCGAGACGTCGGCCGCGAGGAACTGCTGTCTGAAGTCGGGGCTGAAGTCGACGAGCAGCGACTCGTCCGCGCGCTCGTTTTCGACGTGGACCGAGAACCGCGACCGCGACACCCCGCGCTCTCGTGCCGCGGCGCAGGTGTCGCAGTCGCAGCCGACCGTCGGCGTCCCGGTCGTGTCGCCGGTGCCGAGGAGGGTGACCCGCATCTCGGATCCGTCTCGGCGACCCACCGACTTAGCGTCCGTGGTCGACCGGTCCGTCCGGCGAGCCCGTCGGACCGCCCCGATTGCAGGCCGGCGACGCACCCTCCCCGAGGTATATGTCCCGCAGGGCCGACCTTCCGGTATGCACGACGCCAGCGAACTCGTCCTCGCGCGGCTCCCCTCGGGCGTCCCTGTCCGCACGACCGTCCACGTCTACGGCGAGGGCCGACTCGTCGACGGCGACGACGGCCCCGAGCTCGACGTGCCGGTCGACGGCGGGCCCGTGATCTACGTCCAGGCGGCACAGCACGGCCGGGAGGTGAACGGCACCGCGGTCCTCCGGCGGCTCCACGAGCGGCTGACCGACGGGGAGGCGACGACCGCGGACGCAAGTGACCTCGACGGAACGCTCGTGACGGTCCCCGTCGCCGACCCGCTCACGTTCGACCGCGTCTCGTACACCGCGCCGGAGTCGCTCGACTCGGTCCACTCGAACATGAACCGCTGCTGGCCCGGCGACGACGCGGGGACGCTCCACGAGCGGATGGCGGCCCGCCTCTGGGCGTTCGCGAGCGCGGCCGACGCGGTCGTCGACCTCCACACGGGCTCGCCAGCGATGCTCACGCACACGGTGTACCTGCGCGGCGACGAGGTCTGTCGGTCGCTCGCGGAGGCGTTCGGGACGGACCTCCTGCTCGCGGAGGCGGCGGGCGACGAGGCGGACGCGGAGTGGAGCGAGCGCGGGTTCGCGGGGAAGCTCCGCGTCGCCGCCACGCGCGAGGGGATCCCCACGATCACGCCGGAGCTCGCGCACAGCCGCGAGGTCGTCGCCGAGGCGGTCGAGGAGGGACTGAGAGGGACGCTCGACGTTCTCCGCCACGAGGGACTGCTCCCCGGCGAGCCCGAGCCGTGGAACGGGACGGTCGCGCGCAACCACCTCGGTCGGGTGAACGCCGCCGAGTCGGGGCTGTTCACCCCGGAGCGGGACCTCGACGTCGGCGACGCGGTGGTGGAGGGAGAGCGGCTCGGCGTCGTCCACGACCCGACAGCGTTCGAGCCGCTCCAGACCGCGACGGCCGACCGCGACGGGATCGTCTACTCGATCGCCCGCGAGGCGACGGTCACCGCGGGCTCGACGCTCGTCGGCGTCGCGGAACGGCTGGAGGAGTGAGCGTCGGTCCGCGTCGAGTTCACGACCTGAGAACGCTCACGGCTTCCGTACCCGGATCTTCCCGTCGGCGTCCACGGTGACGAACAGGCGGCTCCGCACCTCGCGGCCGTGGACCGCGTCGCCGGCGCGCTCGCCGATCGTCTTCATCAGGCTCGGGGCGGTCTGGTTCACCTTCACGCCCGCCTCGTCGCAGGCGTCGTACACGCGTTTCGGGGCGTCGTAGAGGTCGGTCCCGACCTCGATCTCCACGCGGACGGGCGCGGCGAGCGCCTCCGCGAACGCGACCGTCTCGCGGGCCCGATCGACGTTGTCACGGGCGCTGGCCTCGACGCTGGAGACGTTCGCCCGCGACGTGCCGAGCCGGTCGGCGATGTCGGACTGGCGGAGTCCGCGCTCGCGGAGCGCGAGCACCTCCGCCTGCCGGTGCGTGAGAACGCTCTCGTCGGCGTCGAATCCGGCCCGCTCCAGCAGCTCGGCGGCGTCGACGTCGTCGGTGTCGGCGGCGTCACCGGCGTCGGTTGGACCGTCGTCTGCGACCATACCCGTCGCGAGGAGACGCGCGCTCAAAAAACGGTGGTGTCAGCGACCCTGGTCGGTCGCGGCGATCGGTCGGCGGATCGGCGGCGTCCGGACTGTCCGTGGGGTGGGGCCACCCCGGGACGCGCTCACTTGCCCCAGAAGTTCTCGCGGCTGCCGAGCCGTTCGCGGTCGGGGCGGTCGCGGCGGCGGTCGCCGTCTTCGTCGTCCGCGTCGTCCCCGTCCGCCGCCTCCGCCGCGTCGTCGCCCTCGTCGCCCTCCTCCGGGTCCTCGGGGAGCCGCTCGACGACGTCCCGTGCGGTCGCGTGGCTCGACTTCACGCGGTGGATCCGCACCTCCGCGCGCGCCGGCGGGAGGAGCCCGTCGACGAGGACGATGAAACCGTCGCCGGTGCGGCCCACGCCCGCGCCGCTCTCGTGGATGTCGTCGACCTCGACGACGACCTCCTCGCCGGGCTGGACCGGCTGCTGTTTCAGCTCGTAGATGGGCATGTCGTAGTGGTTACACCACTCCGCGCCGCCCTTGTTGCCGTAGTGTTGACACCCCATCCCCTCGATTCGTTCGTCGAAACTGGGGCATTCGTCGGCGAGTGGACAGTCCGCCATACCGTACGGGAGACCGGCCGTTGTTGAAACGTTTTCGACTGAGCGGCCGGAGAATCCGGAAATTCGGCGTTTTAATGCTGTAGACGGCGGCTGGTCCGAATGTCCGTGTTCCGCTCAGGGCCGGCTCACAGGAACTCGCGGACCTCCGAGTACCACATGTCGTGGTGGTCGATCGCGTTCACCGCGTCGGCGACGTCGACCGCGATCGCGTGCCAGCAGCGCTCGCTCGGATCCTCGGCGTCGAGGTTGTACGTGGCGTCCGCGCAGGTGCACTCGCCCTCCTCGACGACGTACTCGTCCTCGTGGCCCACGACGACGGTGAAATCGCGGTACCGCTTCACTCGTCCCTCCCCGACCGCCTCGATCGCGCGCTTGCCCCGGTCGCCGTGCTCGTCGACGATCGCGGCGGCGATCGGCCCGGTGAACTCCCCGGCCTCCGCGAGCGCCGCGCGCCAGTCGTCGACCGGCTCCATACCGCCCCGTTCTCGGGCGGTCGGTTAAATAGCGTCGGTCAGGGTCGCGGACGCGTGGTTTCAAGCCGCTCCCTCGCCTCCGTCGGCCATGGCCGAGACGTGTCCGCACCTGGCGTACCGCGAGGAGGGCGACGGGAAGTCGTTCGAGACCGCCCGCGCCTTCTGCACCGTGACGGGGTCGTTCGTCCAGCCGATGCGAGCCGACATCTGCAACGCCCGATACGGGCTCGACCCCGCGCGGGACTGCGAGTTCTACGAGGAGCCGGAACCGGGTCGGGGCGATCGTGACGAGGTCGACGCCGGCCGATGACCTACGACGACTACCTCGACGGGAAACCGGCGATCATCACCGCGGCGCTCACCGGCGGCGTCCACGGCAAGGAGGCGCACCCGGACCTCCCGGAGACGCCCGAGGAGATCGCCGCCGCGGCGGCCGCCTGCGAGGACGCGGGCGCCAGCGTGCTCCACCTCCACGCGCGCCGCGACGACGGGGAGCGCGCCTTCTCGGCCGAACGCTTCCAGGCGGTCGCCGACGCGGTCCGCGCGGCCACCGACGACGCCGTCCTCCAGCACTCGACCGGGGGAACGGCGGCGCCGGACGACCTCCGACACGAGCCGCTCCGTACCGACCCCGCCCCCGAGATGGCGTCGCTCGACATGGGGCCGCTCAACCGCTACGACCGGCTCACCTCGGAGAACACCCGCGAGCTGGTCGCGTCGCTGCACGCGGAGATGCGAGAGCGGGGAATCAAGCCAGAGCTGGAGGTGTTCAACGACGGGCACCTCAACGAGTCGCTGGCGATCCTCGACGAGCTGGACGACCCGCCGTACCTCAACTTCCTGTTCGGCGGCGGCACCACGTCGCCGCCGCACCCCCGGAACCTGATGAACCGAGTTGAGGCGCTGCCGGACGGGGTCGAGTTCAACGTGATCGGGTTCGGCCGGCACCAGCTCCCGCTGACGACGCAGTCGATCCTCCTCGGCGGGCACGTTCGGGTCGGACTGGAGGACAATCGGTATTATAGACGGGGCGAGCTGGCGACGAACGAGGAGCTGGTGGCGCGGGCGGCGCGAATTTCGGAGGAGCTCGGTCGGCCCGTGGCGACGCCCGATCAGGCGCGGGAGATGCTGGGCTTACGGGGGCGGTAGGGTCCGGAGCGCTCGGCGCTACTCCAGCACGACCAGCACGTCACCCATATCGACGCCCTCGCCCTCGCCGACGTGGACGCTCGCGACCGTGCCGCCGCGCTCCGCGACCACGTCGTTCTCCATCTTCATCGCCTCGAGGACGCAGACCACGTCGCCCGCGGACACCTCGTCGCCCTCGGCCACGTCGACCGAGAGGATCGTCCCCTGCATCTCCGCCGCGATCGCCTCGCCGCCCTCGGCGACGTCGACGCCGTCGTCGCCCCCGTCGTCGCTCGTCGCCTGCGGCGGTCGCTGCGTCCGGCCTCCCGCGTCGCTCCTCCCACCGCCCGCGGGCGTCGGGATCGGCGGCGCGCCGCGCTCCTCCAGCTCCACGTCGAAGCGCTTGCCGTTCACCTCGACGGTGAACTCGCGCTCGGTCACCTCCTCGTCGCCGCCCGCTGCCGACTCGGTCCCCCACTTCTCCTGAGCCTCGGCGACCAGCTCCCGGTCGAGCTCCTCGTCGAGGTACTTCGTGGTGTGGGTGCCCGCGACGAACCGCTCGTCGTCGAGCATGAGCCGGTGGAACGGAATGACGGTGACGACGCCCTCTACGTCGTACTCCGCGAGCGCGCGCTTCGACCGGGCGAGACACTCCTCGCGGTCGCCGCCCCACACGATCAGCTTCGCGATCATCGAGTCGTAGTCGGTGACCAACTCGTCGCCCTGCCGGAGCGCGTCGTCGACGCGGACGCCGATCCCGCCCGGCGGGTCGTACGTGTCGAGCCGCCCCTCGTTGGCCGGCTGGAACTCCTTCGCGGCGTTCTCGGCGTTGATCCGGAACTCGATGGCGTGGCCCTCCAGCTCCACGTCGTCCTGCGAGACGGACAGCCCCTCGCCGGCGGCGACCCGGAGCTGCTCTTTGACGATGTCGATCCCCGTCAGCTCCTCGGTGACGGTGTGTTCGACCTGGATGCGCGTGTTGACCTCGAGGAAGTAGAACGGCGTGTCCGGACCGAGCGGCTCCGACGGGTCGCGGTCGAGGTCCTCCTCGACGAGGAACTCGACGGTGCCGGCGTTGGTGTAGTCGGCGGCGGCGACGCCGCGGCGGGCGGCCTCGCCGATCCGCTCGCGGAGCTCGTCGGAGAGCGCGGGGGAGGGCCCCTCCTCGATCACCTTCTGGTGACGGCGCTGGAGCGAGCAGTCGCGCTCGCCGAGGTGGACGACGTCCGACTCGTCCGCGGGCCCCTCGCCGTCCTCGCCCGCCTCCGCGACGATCTGCACCTCGACGTGGCGGGGGTTCTCGAGGTAACGCTCCAGGTAGACGGAGTCGTTCGAGAAGTAGGCCTTTCCCTCGCGCTTGGCCGACTCGAGGGCGTCCGCGGCCTCGTCGGCGCTCTCGACCACCTTCATCCCGCGGCCGCCGCCGCCACCCTCGGCCTTGATCGCGATCGGGTAGCCGTGCTCGTCGCCGAACTCCGTCACCGCCTCGACCTCGGTGACGGGCTCGGTCGTCCCCGGGACGATGGGGACGTCGGCGTCGGCCATCACCCGGCGGGCGTGGGTCTTCTCGCCGAGCCGGTCCATCGCGTCGCTGGCGGGGCCGACCCAGGTGATCCCGTCGGCGGCCTCGACGCGCGCGGCGAAGTCGGCGTTCTCCGCGAGGAACCCGTAGCCCGGGTGAATCGCGTCGGCGTCGGCGGCGCGCGCGGCCTCGACGACCGCCTCGCCGTCGAGGTAGGAGTCGGCGGCGCGCGCGGGCCCGACGTTGTACGCCTCGTCCGCGTACCGGACGTGGCCCCCGTGTTTGTCCGCGTCGCTGTACACGGCGACGGTGTCGACACCCAACTCCGCACAGGCGCGCATCACCCGAACCGCGATCTCCCCGCGGTTCGCGACGAGAACCTTGTCGAACATTCTTGCACCTCCCTTCCACCAAGACCCACCTCATTCTATCGGTCCGCAACGATCGGGGTCCGGTGCGGTCGGCCGCGAGAACCGCCCGCCCGAGACGATTAAGGGGATCCGCGCGGCAGATCCGATCATGCTCTCGCCCGGTAATCCGTACGTGTTGCCATCGGTGTTGGTCGCGGCGGGCGCGTACCTCGCCGTGACGCTGCTGACCGACGCCTCCGTCCTCCTCCGGATCGCCCTGCTCGCGTTCCTCGCGGGCGTCGTTCCCGTCGTCCTCAACCGGATTCTCGGCGCCTCGACCGCGGATGCCGCGGCCGGGGAGAGCGCCGAGGAGCCGCCAGAGGCGTGACCACAGATATATAAACTATCGAACCAATCTCCGAACGCACCCTGCGAAGGGTTCGCGTGGCGAGGCGAAGGTCGGTGCCTCGCCGGGGGAATGCACGCACTCGGGCGCTCTCGCGTCCGGGGATATGTGTTCAGAGCCGACGCCAGCGGTGGCTCAGTCCCGGAGCGTCCCCGTCAGCACAGTTGGCCCGTCAGAACCGGCCGGCGCGTCCGGCCGCGGTCCACGGGTCGGTCGGCGCGCCTGCGGGCACCCGCACCGACCGACCGCTGAGCCGGTCGATCCGGCCGGCGAACGACCACCGCTCGCCGTCCCAGCCGGGCGCTTCCGCCTCCGCAGCCGCCGCCGCGGCCAGCTCCCCGTCGCGGAGATGTGCCGCGACCGCGGCGGCGATGGCGGCGGCCTCCGCGTCGTCGGCGTCGTCGGGGATCGTCAGGCCGTCGAGGGCGGCGAGGAACGCCGACTCACTCGGCTCCGCGTCGTTCGCCGCGGGCGAGTCGCTCTCCGCCGCGGACGGGTCCTCCTCCGTCGCGGGTGAGTCCGTCGCCATCAGATCGGGATGTTGCCGTGCTTCTTCTCGGGCTGGTCCGAGCGCTTCCCCGTCAGCATCTGGAGGTCGTCGATCAGCCGCGCGCGCGTCTCGGCGGGTTCGATGACGTCGTCGATGAACCCGCGGTCGGCGGCGGTGTACGGGTTCGCGAACTCCTCGCGGTACTCGTCGATGAGCTCCTGTCTGCGGGCGTCGGGGTCGTCGGCCGCCGCCAGCTCCTCGCGGTAGAGGACGTTGACGGCGCCCTTCGGTCCCATCACCGCGATCTCGGCGGTGGGCCACGCGTAGTTGACGTCGCCGCCGATGTGCTTCGAGGACATCACGCAGTAGGCGCCGCCGTACGCCTTCCGGGTGATCACGGTGAGCAGCGGGACGGTCGCCTCCGAGAAGGCGTACAAAAGCTTCGCCCCGTGGCGGATGATCCCGTTGTGCTCCTGGTCGGTGCCGGGCATGAACCCGGGGACGTCCTCGAAGGTGAGGATGGGGACGTTGAACGCGTCACAGAACCGGACGAAGCGCGCGCCCTTCTGGCTCGACTCGATGTCGAGCGTGCCGGCGTTCACGCGGGGGTTGTTGGCGACGACTCCGATCGAGTGGCCGTCGAGGCGGGCGAAGCCGACGACGACGTTCTTCGCGAAGTTCTCCTGCACCTCGAAGAACGACCCCTCGTCGACGACGCTGCCGATCACGTCCTTCATGTCGTACGGCTTTCGCGGCGCGTCCGGGACGATGCCGGCCAGTTCCTCGTCGGCGCGCTCGGGGTCGTCCCACGGCTCGACGCGCGGAGGGTCCTCGACGTTGTTGGCCGGGAGATACGAGAGCAGCCGCGCGATGTCGTCGAGGGCGTCCTCCTCGCTCTCCTCGGCGAAGTGGGCGACGCCGGAGGTCGACGAGTGGGTGATGGCGCCGCCGAGCTCCTCGAAGCTCACCTCCTCGCCCGTCACCGTCTCGATGACGTCCGGACCGGTGATGAACATGTGCGAGGTGTCTTTCACCATGAACGTGAAGTCCGTGATGGCGGGCGAGTACACCGCGCCGCCGGCGCAGGGACCCATGATCGCCGAAATCTGGGGGATGACGCCGGACGCCTCCGTGTTGCGCCGGAAGATCTCCGCGAAGCCGCCGAGCGAGGCCACTCCCTCCTGAATGCGGGCGCCGGCGGAGTCGTTGAGGCCGACGACGGGCGCACCCACGTCCATCGCCTTGTCCATCACCTTACACACCTTCTCGGCGAACACCTCGCCAAGCGAGCCGCCGAAGACGGTGAAGTCGTGGGCGAAGACGAACGTCTTCCGGCCGTTCACCTCGCCGTACCCCGTGACGACGCCGTCGCCCGGGATCCGGTTCTCCTCCATGCCGAACGTGTGGTTCCGGTGGGCGCGGAACCGGTCGAACTCGTGGAACGTCCCGTCGTCGAGGAAGTAGTCGATCCGCTCGCGCGCGGTCAGCTTTCCCTTCTCGTGTTGGGACTCGATCCGCTCCTCGCCGCCGCCCTTCGCCGCCCGCTCGCGGCGCTCGCGGAGGTCCTCGATGCGGTCGTCCATCGTCACGCCGGACCACCCTGAATCATTACCTCGTGGGTCGGCGAGCGGCGTCAAAAGGGTTCCCCTATCCGACGTTTCGGGCTTCGACGCCCGTCGAACCCGGGGACCGGTCGACCGCCGTCTCCTCACCTCCGGGGATCGTCCGCCACCGTCCGCACGAGCCCTGTCGTCGGTTCCCACGGGGAGGGGCGGTTCGACGCTTTTAAACCTCCGATGGACCACTCTCCGGTGAGACAGGCTTCGCCTGTTTCACTGACCCGTAGGAGCGACCTGCGTACTACGGAGGTGAAAATGGCAGACACAATACAAGAGGCCGTAACCCTCGCACTCGACGATGCGCCCGAGCGGAACTTCCGTGAGACGGTGGACATCGCGATCAACCTGCGAGACCTCGACCTCAACGATCCGTCGAACCGCATCGACGAGTCCGTCGTGCTGCCGGCTGGAACGGGGCAGGAGACACAGATCGTCGTCTTCGCGGAGGGCGAAACCGCCGTCCGCGCCGCGGACGTCGCTGATCAAGTGCTTGACAGCGACGACCTCGAAGACTTAGGAGACGACGACGACCGCGCAAAGGACCTCGCCGACGAGACCGACTTCTTCGTCGCCGAGGCCAACCTGATGCAGGACATCGGTCGGTACCTCGGTACCGTCCTCGGTCCGCGCGGGAAGATGCCTACCCCACTGCAGCCGGACGACGACGTCGTCGAGACCGTCAACCGGATGAAGAACACGGTGCAGCTCCGGTCCCGCGACCGGCGCACGTTCCACACCCGCGTCGGCGCCGAGGACATGGGCGCCGAGGCGATCTCGGACAACATCGACGTCATCATCCGGCGACTCGAAGCGAACCTCGAGAAGGGGCCGCTCAACATCGACGGGATCTACGTGAAGACCACGATGGGTCCCGCCAAGGAGGTGCCCGTATGAGCTCGGTCCGCAAGACCGAGACGATCCCGCAGTGGAAGCGCGAGGAGGTCGACGAGCTCGTCGAGTTCATCGACTCGTACAACTCCGTCGGGATCGTCGGCGTCGGCGGCATCCCGAGCCGACAGCTCCAGGCTATGCGCCGCGAGCTGCACGGCTCGGCCGACGTCCGCGTGAGCCGGAACACGCTCACGGTCCGCGCGCTGGAGGAGGTCGACGAGGGCGTCGAGGAGCTGACCGGGTACGTCTCCGGTCAGGTCGCGCTCATCGGCACGAACGACAACCCGTTCGGCCTCTTCAAGCAGCTGGAGGCCTCGAAGACGCCCGCCCCGATCGGCGCGGGCGAGGTCGCCCCCAACGACATCGTCATCCCCGAGGGCGACACCGGCGTCGACCCCGGACCGTTCGTCGGCGAGCTCCAGACGATCGGCGCGGCCGCGCGCATCCAGGACGGATCGATCGTGGTCACCGAGGACTCGAAGGTCCTCGAGGAGGGCGAGGTCGTCGACGACGACCTCGCGAACGTCCTAGTCGAGCTCGGCATCGAGCCGAAGGAAGTCGGGCTCGACCTCAAGGGCGTCTACTCCGAGGGCGTCCTGTTCGAGCCGGACGAGCTCGCCATCGACGTCGACGAGTACCGCGCGGACATCCAGTCCGCCGCGGCAGCCGCGCGAAATCTCTCGATCAACGCCGAGTACCCGACGGCCGCCACGGTCGGCAGCCTTCTCGCGAAGGCGTCCGGCGAGGCGAAGTCGGTCGGACTGTTCGCGGAGATCGAGAGCCCGGACGTCGTGCCCGACCTCATCGGGAAGGCCGACGCCCAACTGCGCGCGCTCGCGGCCCAGATCGACGACGAGGAGGCGCTTCCCGAGGAGCTACAGGGGGTCGAAGCCGCCCCGGCTCCGGAGACGGGCGACGCCGACGAGGAGGAACAGGCGGAGGACAACGACGACACGGACGACGCCGAGGAGGCCGACGACGACGCCGACGACGACGGCGACGACGGCGGCGAGGGTCTCGGCGCGATGTTCGGATAACACTACGAGGACACACCAATGGAATACGTTTACGCTGCGCTCATCCTGAACGAGACTGGCGAAGAGATCAACGAAGAGAACATCACCGGCGTGCTGGAAGCCGCCGGCGTCGACGTCGAGGAGTCCCGCGTCAAGGCGCTCGTCGCCGCGCTGGAGGACGTCGACATCGAGGAGGCCATCGAGACGGCCGCCGCGGCTCCCGCCGCCGGCGCCGCCGCGGGCGGCTCCGCGGACGCCGAGGAGGCCGACGACGGCGACGACGAGGCTGAGGAGGCCGACGCCGCCGAGGAGGAAGACGACGACGAGGACGAGGGCGACGGCGGCGAGGGCCTCGGCGAGCTCTTCGGCTAACCCCGGACGCTCACCGCGACCGACCGCCGTTCCGACCGCGCCGATTTTTGGTGCCGTTCGCTATTCGAAGTGATAACGCCGGGCGCGAGTTTATATGTCAATCGCCGGAAGCGGCGCCCGTTCAATGAAGATCGTCGACGGCGACAAGGTCGAGTGCGACCGCTGTGAGTCGGTGTTCCCCATCGGGACCGTCTCGCTGCTGGAGAAGGAGACGAACCGCGACTACGAGCGGGTGCTGTGCGAGGCGTGTCTCGGCGCCGTGGGGGTCCCGAAGGGGTACACGCTGCGGCGCGACATCAGCCACCTCGCGGGGTGAGCCGCACGCACGGCCGACGCGCCGGCCGCCCCCGGTCCCTCACTCTCGACGCGGACGGACGAGCCGCGACGCGGGGAAGCCGTACCGCTCGCAGTCGCCCACGCCGCGACCCGGCCGGATCGAGTCGGCGTACACGGCCTCGACGACCGGCTCGTGGGCGCCGTAGTCGGCGTTCGTGGCGTACTCCTCGACGGTCCGGCCCTCGTCGGTCCGGTAGGCGTCGGCGCGCTCGGTCGTGACCGCGACGACGACGACCCGCTCGCCGGTCTCGCGGTCGCGAACGACGTCGCCCGGCTCGAACGCGTGGCGGTCACAGAGGTGCGACCCCGGGTCGTCGATCGGGACGAACGTCTCGACTCCGCAGACCGCGCAGGCGCCGACGCGCTGGTCCGGGGCCGGGACCGATCCCGCGGTCACCTCCATCGCGACGCGCCGGATGTGCTTGCACCGCGAGCCGCGTATCGCGTGGTCCGGACAGGTGCAGGTGCCGGCGTCGAGCGCGACGACGTAGGTGCCGCCGTCGGTCTCGACGACGTACCGCCGGTCCCGGAGGGGGCGCACCGTCATCTCCTCCGCGACGGCGCGCGCCGCTCGGTCGTCCGCGGGACCGTCGCCGCTCGGGTCGTCGATGAGGGCGTCGTCGCCGCTCGGGTCGTCGATGAGGGCGTCGTCGTCGCTCGGACCGCCCGCATCGCTCCCCTCTCCGGCTCGATCGGATCGCCACTCGGAGGAGCGATCGGGCGACTCGGAGGGGCGATCCGCCGGGGCCACGGCTCGGGCGGCGGTCGGTTCGTCGGCGGTCGACGCGGGCAGGGGTCCAGGGGGCGTCATGGGTGGCCGCGAGGGTGGCCCTCGCTTCGCGTGGAAATAGGCGCCGTAAACGGTTAAATTCGCCGTCGAACGGGGCGAGCCTCCGCCGTTCGGGTTCGGTCGCCGAAGCCGTCGGGCTCGGCCGCCCCCCATCGAAGTCCTTTTTTAGCGGCGACGGAAACTCGCGGGCATGGAAATCGACGCGGAGCTCCGTCGGCAGATCACGGTCTCGCTGCTGGCGGCCGCGGTCTTCGTCGCCGGGCTGGTCGGGATCGGGGTGACGTTCGGCGGGTCGTCCGAGCTTCCGGAGTCCGGCGCGATCGCGCTCGTCGGACTGCTCGCCGTCTTCGTTTTGTTAATGGCGCTCGTCGGGGCGTACCTCATCCGCGCGAAAGACGAGTAGGCCGGCGTCACTCCGTTCCGTCCGTAGACAGGCCTACTCCGTTCCGTCCGCGTCAGCGATCTCGCCCGCGTCCCGTTTCACTCCGTTCCCCTCTCGGTCTCCTCGGTCGCTCCCTCCGTCTTCCCCGCCCTCGCGGTCCCGCCAGTCGGTGATCTCCTCGGCGTCCGCGACCCGCTTCTCGTAGTACGCGAGGGGGTCGGCGGCGACCTGCATGTGGTCCTCCTCGTTGTGGCAGATCCCGTAGTTCGCCAGCGTCTCGCAGGTCGGCGGCGGGTACTGCGTGCCGCGGTCGTCCGCGAGGTACTCCGTCTGGTAGCGGATCCCCTCGGCGTCGAGGCTCGTGTCCGCACAGAACGCCACCACCTCGTCCGGCGACATCCCGATCCCGACGAGGAACGCCATCAGCGCGAACGACTCCGGCGGCGCGAGGTCGGCGTCGCGCTCGGCCTTCTCGATCAGGTTCGTCATACATGGCGGGAACAGCTCGGGAGCGACGACGTCGACCGGCCCCGCGTACGATCGCTCGGAGAGCAGCCGCTTGAGGTCGGCGACGCCCGCCTCGAGCTCCGCGGCGATCCCCTCGCCGGCAGCCAGCTCGAACGGGAGCCCCTCGCGCACTCGGTCCTCGACGGCGGCCTCGATCGCGTCCAACAGCTCGTCGCGCGAGACGCGCACCGCCCCGTCGGCGAGCGCGCGGTTGACGAGCCGCCACGACTCCCCCCACGACGGCGACGTGAGTCGGAGGTACGGCCCGACGTCGATCCAGTAGTGGGCGGGGGCGCGGCCGGGAGCCTCGACGCCGGGCGCGCCCGTCCCGACGTCCCCCGCTCCGGCCGCCGGACCGCCTCTCGGCGACTCCGGGCGGACGGCGTCGTCGAGGTCGAACTCGGCGAGCACGTCGTCGAGGCCGACGGTCGGCGTCGACACCGACCGCAGCTCGTCGTCGGCCGCGAGGTCCTCCCGGATCCGGTCGATCGCGGTCGCGGCCTCCGCGGCGGCGTACTTCTCTATGGCGGGCTCGGAGTCGAGCAGCGAGACGAGGATCCGCGCGACGGGGTACGAGAGCAACTCGGCCTGCACGTCGTGCGCGGACTCCTCCGGGAACGCTCCGCTCTCGGACTCGACGGTTCCGTCCAGCAGGGCGCGCTCGACGCGCTCGCGGCCGCGCTCGACGGCGGGCGCGTCGGCCGCGACGAGCTCCGGGAGCGACACCGCGGCGTCGGCGACGGCCTCGCGGGCGGCCGCGAAGAACGGGTACTTGGCGTCGAGCGCGTCCATGTCCGGTCCGTGGTTGCGAGGGGCGGCGAATAAGCGGTGCGGTCCGCGGCCGCGCTACAGCCGACCGCGGAGGGAGTACCCGAGGTAGCCGCCGAGAACGCCCGATCCGAGGGTGTAGGCGGCGCCGAGCCCGATCACGAGGAGCGCGAGGATCCCGAACTCCGCCGGCGCTCCGGCGAACCCGAGGAAGAAGAGGAGGAAGGCGACCATCGCGACGAACGGAAGCGTCATGACAACGCCGGCGACCGCACCCGTCTTGAGCGCGTCGCTCGACCGACCGCCGCAGAGGTAGCCGGCGACCGCGCCGCCGAGCACGGTGGCGAAGGGGACGAACGACAGCACCGATCCGGCGATTCCGCCCAGCACGCCGTAGAGGAGGAGATCGACCGGGTCGGCCGGGGAATCGTCGCCGGGGGAGAGGAACCCGTCCGAGTCGGCGTCCGGGTCGTCTCGATCGGCGGTGGAGAGCATCGGCGTCGCATCGCCGCCGCTGGAGGGATCGTTGGGGACCACGGTCGGCTCACTCCTCGTCTTCGGCCGGCTCGTCTTCGGCCGGCTCGTCGGCGTCGAGCTCCTCGACGGACGCGCCCGGCGCGTTGAACTTCACGCTGTTGAGCCCCTGTTTCGCCTTCTGTTTCGAGGCGTACCCCTGCCCGCCGTCGGCGATGATGTTGCCGTTGTCGTGGCGGAGCCGCCAGCGGTACCTCTCGTCGCTGTCCCGGAACAGCTCGAAGGCCGCGTCGCTTCCGCCGTCTTCGGGGGCCTCCTCGCCGCGATCGACGTCGATCACGTGCGCGCCCGGCGCGTTCCGCTGGACGCTCTCGATCCCCGACTTCGCGTCCCGCTTGTCCGCGTACCCCTCCCCGCCGTCGGCGACGATGTTGCCGTTGTCGTGGCGGAGCCGCCAGCGCCACTGGTCGGCGCTGTCGGCGTACAGCTCAAACGTCGCCTTGCTCGCGGCCGCGTCGACGTCGATCTCGCCGTCCGCCTCGTCGAACTCCACCCCGACCTCGAAGTGGACGACACCGTCCTCTCGCTCGAGTTCGATCTCGACGTCGGACTCGGCGGCGGGGTCGACCGTCACCGTCCCGGCGTCGTCGATCGGGACCGGCTCGCCGCGACCGAGCGCCTCCGCGATGCGGCGGAAGTAGGTCGCCAGTGCCTGTCGACTCCGCGACCGCTTCGCCTCGTGGATCGTCTCTTCGGGCATGCACGTATCGCCTCGCAGGCGGCACACAAAACGCTATGGTCGGGGCGACCGCTCACTCCCGCTCGGCGACGATCGTCTCGCCGGCGCGGACCGCGTCGCCCTCGCTCACGAGGAGGTCCTCCTCGCTCACGTCGGCCGGTAACACCACGTCCGCGCGCGAGCCGAACGAGACGTGGCCGACGCGCTCGCCGCGGTCGACGACGTCGCCGGGCTCGACGGACGGGTGGATCCGGCGGGCGAACCAGCCGGCGATGACCAGCAGCTCGTACTCGCCGAAGTCGATCGCGACCTGCTCGTTGCGGTCGGACTCCTTGCTGAACGCGGGGCGGTTCGCGCCGGGGCGGTGGCGCACCTCCCGGACCTCCCCCGCGATCGGCGCGCGGTTCACGTGCACGTCGGTGACGTTCATGAACACGCCCACCCGCAGTCGCCTCCCCTCTTCGCGCACGACCGACACGGTGCCGTCGGCGGGCGCGACGACGATCCCCTCGGCGTCCGGCGGCGCGCGGTCGGGGTCGCGGTGGAACCAGATGACGCCGAGCGCGAGCGCGAGCAGACCCCCGCCGACCGGCGGGATGAGGGGGAGGGTCGCGGCGCCGACGAGGGCGGGGACGAGCGCGAGCCGCCACGCCTCGTCGACGACGGGGAACGGGAGGAAGCGAGCGAGCGGCGGGTTCCGGTCCATCGTCAGGCCTCCGCCGGGTCGCGGAGGTCGGGTCTGAGCTCGGTGCGGCCGGCCGCCCACGCCGCGAGCAGGTGGGTGAGGTGGATCCTGTCGTCGAGCCCGTCGGTGAGGTCGAGGTCGGCCTCGCCGGCGAGCACGTGGAGCCGCGCGAGGTCGTCGCCGCCGTACTCGGAGCCGGCGCGGGCGACCCGCAGCGTCTCCCGGAGGAGCTCCCCGCCGTCGTACCCGCCCTCGTCGAGCAGGTCGTCGAGCGTCGACCGCGCGTCCTTCAGGTCGCCGGCGCGGGCGTCGGCGAGCGCCTCGCGGATCGCGTCGTCGTCGCCCACCTCGCCGAGCGTCTCGTAGGCGGTCGACATGGTGATCTCGCCGCCCTCGACCGCGGTCGCCTGCGCGGAGAGGATCGCCTCGCGGAGGTCGCCGCCGGCCGCGCTGGCGACGAACTCCAGCCCGTCGTCGTCGTGGTCGACGCCCTCGCGCTCGCAGATCGTCTCGAGCACGTCGATCGTCTCGTCGGTCGTCGGTGCGCGCACCCGGACCGGGAAACAGCGCGACCGGATCGGCGCGATGAGCTTCGACGGCTGGCGGGTGGCGATCACGAACTGCGTGGTCCGGTGGTGCTGTTCCATCACCCGACGGAGCGCCTGCTGGAAGTCCTCGCGGATCGCCTCGGCGTTGTCGAGTAAGACCGTCTTGTACTCGCCCGACATCGGCGCGTACGACGCCGACTCCTTCAGCACGCGGTTTATCATGTCGCGTTTCGCCATCCGGCTCCGCCCCCGCAGGAACCCCTCGAAGCGGGGGTCCGTCCGGATCTCCTTTTTGGTCCGGCCGAAGAAGTCGGCGACGTTGATCTCGATCAGGTCGCTCTCCGGGTTCTCGTGGGCGGCTCGCGTCAGCGCGCGCGTCGCCGCCGTCTTGCCGACCCCGGGCGGCCCCTGCACGACGAGGTTCATCGGCTCGTCGACCGCGCGCTCCAGCCGCTCGCGCGCTTCGTCCTGCCGGATCTCTTCGAGCGCGGGAGCGTGCGCGTCGGTCCACAGCGGTCCCTCCATTGGCTTCCATTCGGAGCCGCTCGCTCAAGAATCGGTCGGTCGCCGCCCCGATGGAGCGCTCAACGTCGCCCCGACGTCGTCGAGGCAACCGCCATTTCTTTACGATCATTCCCGAACAAAAAGTTCAGAAGTCAGTCACTACAAGCGCCCTCGATCCGTCCGTTCGCTGTTCTCCGGCACGGAGAGGACACGTGCGGTGGCTCGAGGGCGCCGTGTTTTTAACAATCTTTTGAGTAAATAAACATCAATGATTAAGTACGGGGCACGCGAACCCGTGAACACATGTCACGTGACAACACGGACGACGCTGCGGACCGACTCAGCCGCCGCCACTACGTGGCCGGCGCCGGCACCCTCGCGACCGTGGGTATCGCCGGCTGCTCCGGCGGCGACGGCGGCGACGGGTCCGACGGCGACGACGGTTCGGACGGCTCTGACGGCGACGACGGTTCGGACGGCTCCGACGGCGACGACGGCGGGAGCGGACTGGAGATCGTCCACTGGTGGACCGCGGGCGGCGAGGAGGAGGCGTACAACGCGCTCCTCGACGGCTTCAGCGAGGAGTATCCTGACGTGGAGATCACCGACAACCCGGCGCCCGGCGGCGCCGGCTCCGCGATCGACACCGTGATCCAGAACCGCGTCATCGACGGCGACCCGCCGAGCACGTTCCAGATCTGGCCCGGGCAGGCGCTCACGCCGTACACGGACGAAGACCTCTTAGAGGACATCGGGGACTCCGTGTGGGACGACGAGATGCGCGACGCCTACCGCGGCGGGATCCGCGACCTCTCCCAGCCCGGCGGGAACCTCGTGGCGGTCCCGATCAACATCCACCGGCTGAACAACCTGTTTTACAACGTCTCCGTGGTCGAGGACGCGGGCGTGGACCCGAGCGACATCGAGGACCCGGCGGGACTGCTCGACGCCTTCGAGACGGTCGACGCGGAGACGGACGCCACGCCGCTCGTCCACCAGACGCAGACGCCGTGGTCGTCCCTCCAGCTGTGGGAGAACATCTTCATCGGTCAACAGAGCGTCGACGACTACCAGACCCTCATCGACGGCGACGTCTCCGGGCTGGAAGACGGGATTCGCTCCGCGCTTGAGCTGCTCGCCGACTACCTGGAGTACATCCCCGAGGACGCCGGCTCGATCAGCTGGGACCAGGGGAACGACGACCTGATCGCCGGCGACGCCGCGTTCCTCCACCAGGGCGACTGGGCGGCCGGGCAGTACGGCGGCGCCGACGACTTCGAGTTCGGCGACGACTGGGACATGGTTCCGTTCCCGGGAACCGAAGGGGTGTACCACTCGGTCATCGACTCGTTCGTCTACCCGACGAACAACCCCTCGCCGGAGGCGACCGAGCAGTTCCTCAACTACGCGGGCACCGTCGACGCACAGGAGCGGTTCAACCCGATCAAGGGGTCGATCCCGCCGCGGACCGACGTGCCGATGGACGAGTTCGGCGACTTCCTCACCCGGCAGTTCGAGGACTTCCAGGACTCGGACGACCAGCCACCGACAATCGCCCACGGCACGGCGGTCGCGCCGGGCATCCACTCCGCGCTCGACGAGACGTTCTCCAACTTCAACGGCGACCCCGACGTCGACGCGGCGTACGAGGGCATCCGCGACGCCTTCTGACCGCGATGTCTTCGCGGATTTTCGACGCGCTGACGCGGACCACCGACGGGTCATCGGCGGCTGATCCGGACGCGACGGATGCGAGGGGTGCGACGGACGCCACGGCCGCGCCCGACAGCCAGCCACGGGTGCGAACCGATGGCGGCGCCGTCGTCGGTGCTGACGGCGACGACGCGTCGTCGGAAAACGCGACCGGCACGTCGCTTCTCACCCGGCTCCGCCGGAACCGGTTCCTCGAGTCGCTCCCGTTCTGGGGGCCGCCGGGGCTGCTCGTGCTGTTCTTCGTGTACGGCGCCATCGGGTGGAACTTCGTCATCTCGCTGACGAGCTGGGAGGGGCTCGGCACCCCTGACTACTCGTCACTGTCGGCCGACATGTACGTCCGGCTGCTCACGGACGGGTCGTTCCACGCCGCGTTCCGGAACACCCTCGTGCTGCTGTTCGTGTTCACGATCCTCTCTCTGATCCTCGGGCTGCTCCTCGCGATCCTCGTCGACCAGGACATCCGGGCCGAGAACACGTTCCGGACGATCTACCTGCTGCCGATGAGCCTCTCGTTCGTCGTCACGGCGATCTTCTGGTCGTGGGTGTACAACCCGAGCACCGGGCTGATCAACGTGGCGCTCCGGGGCGTCGGTCTCGACGGGTTCACCCAGGCGTGGATCTCGGATCCGCGGTTCAAGCTGGCGGCGATCATCTTCGCGCTGATGTGGCAGTTCTCCGGCTACTGCATGGTCGTCTACCTCGCCGGGCTCCGCGCGATCCCGAACGAACAGTACGAGGCGGCGCGCATCGACGGCGCCTCGACGCTCCGGCTGTACTGGCGCGTGATCGTTCCGCAGCTCCGGGCCTCGACGATGTCGGCCGCGGTCGTCCTCGTCGTGTTCGCGCTGAAGGCGTTCGACTTCCTGTTCGTGTTGTTCGGCGTCAACCCCGGCCGGTCCGCGGACATCCTCTCGGTGATGATGTACCGGGTCGCCTTCGACAGGATCGAGTGGGCGTACGGCTCCGCCGTCGCGATGGTGCTGTTCGCCATGGCGCTCGGCGTGATCGGCCCGTACCTCTTCGTTCAGTACCGGCGGGGTGAGCTATGAGCGCGACAGACCGACTTCGCGCGACGGCCTCGGAGCTCGACCGCTCCCGGGTCGCGCTGTACGCGGTGCTGCTGGCGATGGTCGCGTTCTACCTCGCGCCGCTCGAGTCCGGGCTGACGACGGCGTTCAAGACCCCGGAGGGCTTCCGGACGACGACGCCGTTCGCGCTCCCGCCGATCGGGGAGTTCACCCTCTCCGCGTGGGGGACGGCGTTCGAGCGGCTCTCGACCGGACTGTTGAACAGCGCGATGATGGCGGTGCCGGCGACGGTGCTGTCGGCGCTGTTCGGATCGCTCGCGGCCTACGGCCTGACGAACCTCAGCTGGCGCGGGCAGGTCGGCGTCCTGATGCTGTTCGTCGCCGGCGTGTTCATCCCGTACCAGGCGGTGCTGGTGCCGCTGACGCAGTTCTGGTCGTTCGTCGACCTCGCCGGGCGGATCCCGCTCGGCGCCGTCGACGACTACGAGGGGCTGATCAACCTGAGCATCACGCACGTCGCGTACGGGATCCCGATCTGCACCGTCCTCTTCCGGTCGTACTACGCGACGATCGACGGCGAGATGCTGGAGGCGGCGCGACTGGACGGCGCCTCGGCGGCGACGATCTACCGCCGCATCGTGTTGCCGCTGTCGGTGCCGATCTTCGCGGTGACGCTCATCTACCAGTTCACGCAGATCTGGAACGACCTCCTGTTCGCCATCGTCCTGGTCAGCGACCCGTCCAACCAGGTCGTGACGGTCGCGTTGAACCAGCTCAAGGGGTCGTTCGTCCAGCAGTTCAACCTCCAGATGGCGGGGGCGTTCGTCGCGGCGTTACCGACGCTCGTCGTGTACGTCCTCTTCGGAGAACAGTTCGCGAAAGGCGTCGCAGGTGACTCATAATGGCACAACTCGAACTCGACTCGGTGACGAAACGGTTCGGCGAGGGGGACGGCTCCGTCCTCGCCGTAGACGACGTGGACGTCGACATCGCGGACGGGGAGTTCCTCGTCCTCGTCGGCCCCTCCGGCTGCGGGAAGTCCACGACCCTCCGGATGATCGCCGGGCTCGAATCGATCACGGACGGGGAGATCAGGCTCGCGGGCGAGCGGATGAACGAGCAGGCGCCCGCCGAGCGGGACATCGCGATGGTGTTCCAGAGCTACGCGCTCTACCCGCACATGACCGTTCGGCAGAACATGCGGTTCGGACTGGAGGAGTCGACCGACCTCGACGAGGACGTGATGGACGAGCGCGTCGAGGCGACGGCCGCGCTGCTCGACATCACCGAGCTGCTCGACCGCAAGCCCGGAGCGCTCTCGGGCGGTCAGCGACAGCGCGTCGCGCTCGGCCGCGCCATCGTGCGCGAGCCGAAGGCGTTCCTGATGGACGAGCCGCTCAGCAACCTGGACGCAAAGCTTCGCTCGCAGATGCGCACGGAGCTCCAACAGCTCCAGGCGGATCTGGACACGACCACCGTCTACGTCACTCACGACCAGACGGAGGCGATGACGATGGGCGACCGGATCGCCATCCTCGACGCCGGGGAGCTCCAGCAGGTTGCGACGCCGCTGGAGGCGTACCACCGCCCGGCGAACCGGTTCGTCGCCGGCTTCATCGGAGAGCCGTCGATGAACTTCGTCGACTGCACGGTCGACGGGCCCTCGCTCGTCGACGGCGCGTTCCGCTACCCGCTCGCCGACGAGGCCGCGTCCGCGGTCGCCGACAGCGCGACCGTGACGCTCGGGATCCGGCCCGAGGACGTCGTCGTCGAGGCAAGTGTCGGCGGCGACGGAGACGACGCGGCGGCCGTCGGCGAGCACGCCTACGTCGCCACCGTCGACGTCGTCGAGCCGATGGGCGACGAGAACGTCGTCCACCTCACGCTGGCGGACGGGCCGGAGCTGGTGGCGACGGTCGACGGGCTCCGACAGATCGAAAGCGGCGCTGACGTGGTCGTTCGCGTCCCGGAGAGCGCGATCCACGTGTTCGACGGGGAGTCCGGGGACGCGCTCCACAGCCGCTCGCTCGACGCCGCCGACCTGAACGAGACGCGGGTGTAGCTCCCATCAGAGCCTCCGACGCTTCCGTCAGAGCCCCCGACGCTCCCACGCTCGACCGGTCGCGGTCCCCACCGCGGCCGCGGCGACGACCTCCGCGTAGAAGACGACGAAGAACCCGAGAGCGACGGCGTTGAGCGCGTCGTACGCCGCGAACGTCATCCCGAGCCCGCCGGCCGCGAGCAGCACCGCGACGAGGTAGCCGGCGTCGCGGGTCGCCGCGCCGACCAGCGTCGCGTCGACCGCCGCGCGGAGCGAGCGCTCGCGGGCGACGGCGACGAGTGCGGCCGGGAGCGGGTAACAGAGCGCGAACGCCAGCAGCGTCGAGACGGTCGTGCCGACGATGAAAAAGAGGCCGTCGGTCGCGCCGGTCGGGTCGATCCCCTCCAGTGGTCCGCCGAGCGTCACGGTCAGGAGGGCGACCGGTATCGTCAGATATCCGACGACCGTCGCGGCCAGCCGGAGCCCGTCCCGGAGCAGGGGACCGAGCGGTCGCCAGTCGGGGCGTTCGGCGGTCTCGTGCGGCTCCGCGGCCGCGGTCGCGACGAGCACCCGCGCGAGGTAGCCCGCGACCGCGACGAGCGGGGCGAGGGGGAGCCAGACGGCGAGCAGGTGGAGCCCGCCGCCCACGACGAGCGCGTCGAGGCGCGGCGACCCGCGGACCGGATACGCCAGGAGGCTCGGGATCACGCGGTGACCACTCCGCGGGTCGGTTCGCGAGTCACTGCCCGATCACTCCCGGATCCGTTCGACCTCGCGCCGGATCCCCTCGCGGACCCGGTCGCCGACGCCGTCGTCCGAAGGGTCGACGGTCTCGGCGTCTTCGGTCTCCAGCAGGCGGTCGAGCTTCCGCTCGAACTCCCGCTCGTCGATCTCGCCGCGGGCGTAGCGCTCTCGGAGGGCGTCGAGCGCGGGATCGGCCTCGCTCGCGTCGGCGTCGCCCCTCCCGTCGCGCTCGGGCAGCGGCCGCGTCAGCGTGTGGAGTACGGGGAGGACGACGAACAGTCCGACGAACCAGACCAGCGGGAGGGTCCACCAGAGCCCGGTGACGAGCGGGGCGACGACCCCGCCGCCGACGACGAGGAGCGCGAACACCCGTCGCCAGCGGTGGCGGAGGTTCCACGCGATCCGTGCGGGGAGCCCGGTCATGCTCGGGTCGACGACTGCGAGGCGGAAATCGGTTTCGTCGCGGGACGGAGACGGGACTCGCGGGGCGCGCGCCCGCTGCGTCGCTCACCTCATCTCACTTCACCTCACCTCACGTCGACGAGGAGGCGGTCGCCTGGCTCGACGTCGTTGCGCTCGCTCCACCCCCGCGGCACTTCCAGCACGTACCGCCCGGCGCCGCGGTACCGCGTGAAGGGGCGCGACTCCGGCTCCGCCTCGTGGACCTCCGTCACCGTGCCGTTCGACGCGACGAAGACGATATCGATCGGGAACGCCATGTCCCGCATCACGTAGGCGCGCTCGCCGTCGTCTTCGTGGACGAACAGCATCCCCTCGCCGTCGTCGAGCTCGTCGGTCGCGGAGAGCCCGACGTACTGTTTCAGATACCCGTCGGCGACGCGCGCCTCGACGGTCGCGAGCGACTCGCCGGTCTCGCCGTCGACGGCCTCGACGGTCGTCGTCTCGTAGCCGGCGATCAGGAGGGCCGGGTTCGTCGCGACGGCCGCGACCGCGACGAGGACGAGCAGCGCGAGGCCGGCGGCGACCCCGACGAGTCGGCGGTTCACGGTCGGGGCTCGCGCCGGAGACAGAAACCGTTTTCCGCTCCCGGCGGGTTCGAACCGGTGAGGGCTCGTGGTCTAGCTGGTTATGACGCGGCCTTTACAAGGCTGAGATCGGCGGTTCGAACCCGCCCGAGCCCACTGTTGCTGTCGCGAGCACCGTCGCGAGCGACAGCAACGTGCGTGTTTGAGGGCGCGGTTCGACCTCACCGCGCGGTCCAGCCGCCGTCGGCCGCCAGCGTCTCGCCGGTGACGAAGCTCGCGGCGTCGCTGGCCAGGAACGCGACCGGTCCGGCGACCTCGATCGGGTCGGCGAAGCGGTCGAGCGGCGTCCGGTCGAGGATCGACCGCCGGAGTCGCTCGTTCTCCCGGAGCGCCTCGGTGAGATCGGTGGCGACGTAGCCCGGAGCGACCGCGTTCACGCGCACCTCGGGCGCCCAGTCGATCGCGGCGCTCTTCGTGAGCCCGACGAGCCCGTGCTTCGAGGCGACGTACGGGTGCTGTCTCGGGAGTCCGACCTCGCCCGCGACGCTGGCAACGTTGACGACGCTCCCCCCGGACTCCTTCAGGTGCGGGCCGGCCGCGCGGAGCGTCCGGAACGCACCCCGCAGGTTCACGTCGAGCACGTCGTCGACCGCGCCCGCGTCGACCTCCGTGGGATCGCCGAGCGCGCCGTCGGGGTTGAACCCCGCGTTGTTGACGAGGACGTCAAGCGATCCGAACGCGTCGACGGTCTCCGCGACGGGCGCCTCGACGTCGCCGTCGTCGGTCACGTCCGCGGCGATCCCCCGCGCTTCGGCGCCGAGCTCGCGGATATCGGCGGCGACCGCCTCGACCTCGGACGCCGTCCGCGCCGCCGGGACGACCGTCGCGCCGGCCGCCGCCATCCCGAGCGCGACCGCCCGACCGATCCCGCGGCCGCCGCCCGTGACGACGGCGACCCGCCCCGAGAGGTCGGGGAGCGCGTCGGCGGGCGAGCCGGACCGGTCGCGTGTGCTCGCGGCCGCGTCGCTCTCGGTCATCGCGGCTCAGACCCCGAGCGCGTCCGCGAGGTCGTGGATCGACTCGACCGTGGCGTCCGGCTCGCCGTCGAACGGCTCCCAGGGGGTCCCCTTCCGGTCCACGCGCACCGCCTGCATCCCCGCGTGGGCGGCCCCCATCACGTCGAACCAGCCGGCCGTGACGTGGACGACCTCGTCGATCGGCGTGCCGGTCCGGGCGGCGCCGTGGCGGTACAGCGCCGCGGCCGGCTTGAACGTCTCCACCTCGTCGGCGCTTATCGTGTCGGCGACCAGGTCGCCGATATCGGCGTGTTCGACCATCGACTCGAGCATCTCCGGGTTCCCGTTCGAGAGCACGTACGTCTCGTACCCGCCCTCGCGCAGGCGCTCGATCCCCGATCGGACGTCGTCGAACACCTCCAGCTCGTGGTACACCGCAAGGATCTCGTCGCGCTCGCCCGGCTGGAGGTCGACGCCGTGCGCCTCCAGGGCGTACGTCAGCGCGTCGCGGTTCATCTCGTAGAACGGCTGGTAGGCGTCGATCGCGTTCGCGACGAACGTGTACGCCAGCGACCGCGACCGCCAGAGCCGCGACACCGGCTCGGGGTCTGTCACCCGGTCGTCCAGCGCGGCCTCGGCCGCCTCGACGTCGACGAGGGTGCTGTACGAGTCGAACGTCACCGTCTGGACGCGCTCGGGGTCGAACGACATTCGCGTGGGTCTTCGGCCGCCCTCGTCATCAGTCCCCGGGGTCGATCATCGGCTCGTCGCACGAAAACTCAACGCTTAACTATTCTCTGAGTATTCTTTTGGTATGGCTCGAGGCATATCCAAGGGAGACTACGACACGTCTCTCCTCGCATCCTCCGGGGAGCGCCGACTCACGATCGGAGACGATAGGCCGATCCGAATCAGCGCCGGCCACCGCATCCGCCACCACGACGGCAAGTGCTCGCGGCCGCACGGACACAACTACGAGATCACCGTCGAGGTGACGGGGACGCTCGGTGACGAGGGGTGGATCGTCGACAAAGGCGACGTGACCGACGTCATCGACGCGTGGGACCACCGCTTTCTCGTCGAAGACGGGGATCCGCTCGTCGAGGCGTTCGAGGCCTCGGGCGACGCCGACTCGCTCGTCGTCCTCGACCATCCGCCGACGGCGGAAGTGATGGGGGTGCTGCTAGAGGCCCGCATGCTCGATTCGTTTCCCGAGACCGTCTCGGACGTGTCGGTGACCGTCCGCGAGACCGGCGAGCTCTGTGCCACCTACTGATGCCGGTCGCGAGCGACCTCGACGAGCTGTCACGGGACGGCGAGGCGACGGACGGCGGCCTCCCGATCAACGAGGTGTTCTGCTCGCTCCAGGGCGAAGGAACCCTCGCAGGGGTCCCGTCGGTGTTCGTCAGGACGGCCGGCTGCAACCTCCGCTGTTGGTTCTGCGACTCGTATCACACCTCGTGGGAGCCGAGCGGCGCGTGGCTCGACGTCGAGGCCATCGCCGACGAGGTGCGGTCGTACGAACAGGCCGATCACGTGGTCCTCACCGGCGGCGAGCCGCTGATACACGAGGCGTCGGTGCGGCTGCTCGACGAACTCGCGGACTACGGGTATCACACCACCGTCGAGACAAACGGGACGATTCACCGGGACGCCGCGATCGATCTGGCGAGCATCAGCCCCAAGCTGGCGAGCAGCGTTCCGACGCCCGACCGCGACCCGAAGGGCGACGGCGAGTGGGCGCAGCGACACGAGGAGCGCCGGGTCGACGTGGACGCGCTCGCGGCGCTGGTCGACGACTACGAGATCCAGCTGAAGTTCGTCGTGACCGACGCCGACGATCTTCCGGAGATCGCCGACCTCGTCGACCGAGTGCGCGAGGCGTCGACGACGCGGGTTCGCGACGACGAGGTGTTGCTCATGCCCGAGGGGATGACGCGGGAGCGACTGGACCGTACCCGGAACGAGGTCGCCGAGCTTGCGATACAGTACGGCTACCGATACACGCCACGGCTTCACGTCGACCTCTGGAACGACTCGAAGGGAACCTGAGACGCGGCGAACACCTGAACCCGACATGCATCGATCCACCGTCATCGACGGTCGAACCGACGCGAAGCGGTGGTACAGAAAGACAACGGCGGTTTCCGAGCGATTTACATGAGCAAAGACGACCGCGCGGCGATTCTGGTATCGGGCGGCATGGACAGCGCAACGGCGGTGTACGAGGCGATCGAGCGCGGCTACGAGCCGTACTTCCTCCACACCTCGTACGGGCAGCGCACCGAGGACAAGGAGCACGCGTGCGCCGAGGCGCTCGCGGACGAGGTCGACGCGACGGAGTTCCTCCGCGTCGAGACGGGCCACCTCTCGGCGATCGGCGCGTCCAGCCTGACGGACGAGGAGATGGCCGTCGAGGACGCGAACATGGACAGCGAGGAGATCCCGACGTCGTACGTCCCGTTCCGGAACGCGAACCTCCTCTCGATGGCGACGTCGTACGCCGAGGCCACCGACTGCTCGGCGATCTTCATCGGCGCGCACTCCGAGGACTTCTCGGGGTACCCCGACTGCAGACCGGCCTTCTTCGAGGCGTTCCAGGCGGTGATCGACGCCGGCACGAAGCCGGAGACTGAGATCGAACTGGTCTCGCCGTTCGCCGAGTGGTCGAAGACGGAGATCGCAGAGCGCGGGCTAGAGCTCGGCGTGCCGTACGAGCTGACGTGGTCGTGCTATCGCGACGAGGAGCCGGCGTGTGGCACCTGTGACGCCTGTGCGTTCCGGCTGGAGGCGTTTCGACGGGCCGGCTCTCGCGACCCGATCGCGTACGCGGAGCGGCCGACGTTCGAGTGAACGCGAGCCTCGAACCGACCTTCGAACACGGCGGATCGGCGAGAGAACCGCTTATTATCCGACGCGCTCACGCACTCGCATGAACGAGGCGGCGGTGTTCGACCACGTCCTGACGGCGCTCGACGAGCGCAACTACGAGCCGCTGGTCCACGTCCCCGAGGCGCACGGCGACGCGTACGCGGACGTCCTCGATCGGTGCCGCCGCCACGAGATCACGATCCGGGGGCGGTATCCCGACGTGATCGGATTCACCGACGCGAACCGCGTGTTCGCGATCGAGGTGAAGGGATCGACGAACCTCCTGCGGGGAATCGGACAGGCACTGACGTACCAACAGGGCGCCCACGTGTCGTACCTGGCGGGCGACGGCGACGCCGTCGCGCCGCACGCGAACCTCCTTCGATCGAAAGGCGTCGGCGTCATCGAGGTCGAATCGGACGGGATCTCGTCGTGGAGCGCACCGCCGAGCGCGGAGTCGACCGAGGAGGTCGCGGACACGGAAGGCCAGCTGTCGCTCCGGCTCCGCGGGAACGAGTTCGGCGGCGACATCACGACCTTGAGCCTCGCACAGCCGCTCAACTACTTCGCGCCGGTCGTCGCGCTCGACCGGTACGGCCCCCTCGCTCGCGACGAGCTCGTCGACGCGATCGCCGACGAGTACGGCTTCGGCGCCGGCGACGAGGCCGTCGCGAGCGCACGCACCCTCGGACTGCTCGCGGCGGGATCGCCGTGCGAGCTGACGTCGCAGGGCGAGCTGGCGGCGACAGTGCTGCGAGGATACGGCATCGAGTCCCTCGACGACCTCCGACTGGCGAAAACGGACGTCGCGCGGCGTACCGTCGCCGAGGTCCATCCGCCGCTCGCGGTGCTCCTCCGCAACTCGTTCGCCAGACATCCCGAGTTCGGACTGCTGCTCGACGCGCTCCGCAAGGAAGTCCCCCGCGTCCACTTCCTCGATCTCCTCCGCCGTCTCGTCCACGAGTATCCGAACGTCTTCTTGAGCGCGTTCTGTACGACCCGAGGCGCCACGCGAGCCAGGAAGCTGATCGAGCGCGGCGAGACCGAGCGGCTCTATCGGGACTCGTCGGTGTGGCGGGACGTGATCCGTACCAACGTCCTCTTCAATTTCGTCCAGCAGCTGAAACACGTCGGCGTGCTCGCCCCGGAGACGCGCAGCCACAGCGGGCCGATACGCGAGTACGATCCCGACGAGAAGCCCTGGATCGTCGTCGAGGACGGGTAGGTTCGTGACATCGAACCGCGATACCGTCTCGGTTTCGTCGTCAGAAACTATGACGGGCGCGACGGGAGAAAAAGGCAAGTCGGAAAAGTTGGTGAGGATCTCAAGACAATCGCTGCGAGCGAGGTCGACATTCAAGAAGGTCGAACACAGATCAGTGAGGAGGTGAATGCGGGGTACGGACAGTAATATGCGTGTGACCGCTGAACGAAGAGTGGGATTGATCGGTCGAAGTGACAACTCGACGCACTCGACAAGCACGCTCGCGACCAGCTCATCTCTAAGCTCAAGACGTCGTCACCGTTCAACGACGAGACCAACGGACCACTTCGAACCGCTTACGGGAACGTCACACCGAAAGCTTCGGGTTGGACAGTTTCGCGTCCGATGCCGTGCTCATCGTGAACAACGAATTCTCTGTGTGGTCGAATTAGAACGCGTGGGGAAATGCGTGCAGAGGCGACGACTCAAAATTCGGTCGCGGTAACCTCGCCGTGAACTGTGGGAGAGGGTGACGACCTCGGGCCATTTTTTGGCTGTTTCACCGTAGTATAGAAAACACATATGAGAAACGTGATGTTCGTAGATACATACTACAAATTATATATTGGAACCCTATACAAAATGCCAGTACATGTCTCTGGGATTTCTACTTGAGTAATTGGCATCTATCGTACGTATCCAGAACCCGTCCACTCATCTTATAACTCGACCGACATGTATAAACGTAAACGATTACAATCGTTTTTTGACAGTGATTAGTCTATACGCCGGAACACATCTGAAATATCTCTAGTTCATTTTCTTATTATTGCTAATACAGGTAGTTCTACCCTATATTACAAATTTATGCAGATATAAACGTATAAAATCAACAAACGACATTGGATCTAGAATCCTACTGATAAGAAGATCTGCATCCGTTATTGTTTGTTCTACACTACCTCTTTGAATGCGTCGTGATCCTACATCCGACGGATCTGGATGCTCCTTCTGAACTCAGCATACCATATTAGAGCTAATACTGTATCCCTTCTCATCAAATACTAATGTAGTATTAGAAATTGATACATAGGTCAAAAAGTGAGGTACTATCTTCATCGAAGGTAACTGTAACACCTCTCAAATGTGGTTCAGATTTCTCATCCCATACGAAGACGGTGGTATCGACCGAGACCGTCGTTTTAACACGCCAACCTTGGGCGGAACTTGCTGTTGCCCGACTCAATTGAGGAATGGGCGGTGCCAGAACCTTCGATCAGTATCCTAGGTTAAGAGTGTAATTTACGAGGAGGACAACAAAGATGGCCGCTAGGAGTCCGGAAAGAGTCAGGAATGCGACAGCCCAGCCAACTGTATCGGCGAGAAACCCCGTCACCACCGACCCGAGTGAGCTAACAACTAGATAGACCGTTCGAACGAGGCCGAATCCCACTCCCTGTTCGCTCTCGGAAAGCTCGTCGACGATTCGAGGTTCAACTGTCACTGCCATCCCAAGGCCAGTACCGATCAAACTGATCGCTGCGACGATACCGACGAGACCAGGACCGACCACGAAGAGAGCCATCCCTGTCACGCTGGTGATCAAGCTGAAGCCTATTCCGATATCTCGCTCATAGGTGTCTGAGAGAGCGCCGAGAACCGGTTTGGTTACAGCCTGTACCACGAAGTACGACGAGAATACGAGGCCAGCCATCGTTGCCGACAGATCTCGGTGTTCGATGAGAAACGTTGGAAGAAACGATGCGACACCCTGCCAGACTAATGCACCCGAGGCAGCGATGACAACTGTGAAAGCGATCGTGGGGCGTGTGAGCAACTCGATTACCAGTCCAGTCTGTACTCG